>JANRAA010000223.1:5261-18136 GCA_030728235.1 Flavobacteriales bacterium | reverse complement strand
AAAATAACATTCCCGACGATTTTAAGTATTTGACAGTTATTGAAAGCGGACTAACCAACGCCGTTTCTCACGCAGGTGCAACCGGGTTCTGGCAGTTTATGAAAGAAACGGGTATCAGCTATGGGTTAGAAATCAATGAAGAGGTTGATGAACGCTACGATGTTGTGAAATCTACAGAAGCGGCGTGTAAATATCTCAACGATGGTTACAAGCGCTTCGGTGATTGGTCGCTCGTGGCTGCCTCATACAACATGGGCATGGGAGGCGTGAACAAACAGCTGAACCGTCAACAAGTGAGCGAATACTGGGATCTGATGCTGAACGACGAAACAAGTCGCTACGTGTACCGTATTCTCGCCGTGAAAGAAATCCTTAACAATGGCACCGCTTACGGATTTGTGATTCGCCCAAAAGACCTTTACGAACCATACCAAACCCGCTCAACAGAAGTGAACGGTAGCATCGATGACCTCGCGGTTTGGGCGAAAGAAAACGGTGCAAACTACAATATTGTCAAAACGTTGAACCCTTGGATGCGTCAAACGTATTTGAAGAACGCAAAGAATAAAACGTACGAAGTATTGCTTCCGAAAGAATAAGAGAAATCACTCTTTCCAATGAAAAGCTACGCTGGCCATCCTACTTGTAGGGTGGCCTTCTGTTTTTTCATGAAGCACCATCTCTCTGCCAACTGTCGACTCGCAAACTTCACCTATGGTGCGCACGGCACCGATGGGAATTTGCTCTTTGTGGCATTGCGCTAGTATATCGTTGGCGTCAAACTTCTTAAATGCGGCTTGCAAGGTCTCACACAAGTGTTCTCTGTTCAACACACGATGCGGATTGGTAGCAAGCCGACTATCATCGGCAGCTTCAGGAATGCCCAAGAGCCCACAAAGCGCTTTGTACTGTCCGTCGCTGCCCACCGCTGTCACCACCTGCACGCCATCTTTGCACGTAAACAAGTCGCCATAAGGTGCGATGTTCGGATGCTTCGATCCTATTTGCTTGGCGACATGATTCGCCATGAGGTAGTTGGTTGCCTGATTCGAGAGCGACGCTATGCCTGCTTCTTCTAAACTGGTTTTTATATACACGCCTTTGCCCGTTGATCTCCTGCGATACAACGCCAACAATATGCCTTCTTTCATTTGGTGTGCTGCCAGCATATCTATAAACGCCAAGGGCATCTTGGTTGGCGGATTTCCTGGTTGTCCGTTCATGCTCATAAACCCGCCCTCAGCTTGCAACACAACATCATATGCAACTCGATCTGTATCGTGCGCGAATCCAGCCAAGTGACAGTGGATGAGTTGCGGAAATCTCTGGCGGATGGAGTCGGGGTCTACGCCAAATTTCTCGCGGTCTTTGTGCTTGAAGTTCTCGATTAATATGTCTGCAGTTGTCAACCACTCGTCAACGATTTTCCTGTCGGCCGCTTCCCTTAAATCTAAGAGATGCACTTCTTTTCCGTAATTCACCGATGCGTAGTAAGCTGAAATGGGCGAATTTTGATCTTCACTGGCAAGTTTCCAACTGCGTGTAACATCACCGCCAAACCTACTGTTCTCAACTTTGATGACGCGCGCCCCAAGCTCGGCGAAGAAAGTTCCTACTGAAGGGCCCGCAAGCACGCTGGAGAGGTCGATAACGGTTATTCCTTTTAGCAAATCCATGCTCAAAAGTACGCAGATTTAAGGAGGTATTGCCATGGCCTATCTACGCCAAAGCGGCTTTGTAAGTGTCGATAGCGCGTTGACGTGCCATGGCGTGGTCAACCATGGGCTTGGGATAAGCGTTCGTTCCCCATTCGGCGACCCATTTTTTGACGTAGGTGTAGTTGGGGTCGAATTTTTCTTGCTGACTTGCAGGCGAAAAGACGCGGAAATAAGGTGCTGCATCGCATCCGCTGCCCGACGCCCATTGCCAACCTCCGATATTGCTTGCTAAGTCGAAATCGAGCAATTTCTCGGCGAAGTATCGCTCTCCCCAACGCCAATCAATAAGCAGGTGTTTGGTTAGAAAACTGGCGACCAACATCCGCACGCGGTTGTGCATGAATCCTGTTGCATTCAACTCTCTCATGCCGGCATCTACAAGCGGAAAACCAGTGGTTCCTCTGCACCATTTCTCAAATTCAGCCTCATCGTTCCTCCAAGGAATGCGGTCGTAAGCTGGTTTAAATGATTGATCAACAGTATGCGGAAAATGATAAAGGATGCACTGATAAAAATCTCTCCAAATCAACTCTGTAAGCCATTTCGTTGCACCCAATTCTTGCGCCCTCATGACCAAGGTGCGAACGCTTACTGTCCCAAATCGCAAGTGTATACTCAATCTGCTGGTCCCGCGCACGGCAGGGATGTCACGGCGATTCTCATACTGGGTAAGTATGCTGTCGTCGATTTCTGTTGTTGGAAATGATGCCGAGACGTCTTCGAAGCCCATCTCTTTTAACGAGGGCATACTCGCTGGTTGAGACTTCAAAAAAAGTGTAGAAATATCGTATTGATAGGTAGAAATGGGTTCTTTCTCAAGTCGTAACAACCATTTCTTGCTGTAAGGTGTGAAAACAGTGTACGGCTTGCCATCGTCTTTTAAAACTTCGTCTTTTTCGAATATAACGTGGTCTTTGGCGCCAACCATTTTGATGCCTTTGCTCTCTAAAAATTTTGCGATGTCTTTGTCGCGCTGCAATGCATAGGGCTCGTAATCACGACTTAAATAAACGGTGTCGATGTCATACGTTGAGGAGAGGTGTTCAAAAGCTTCTTGTGGATTCCCGTAATGAGTCACTAAGGTCGATCCTTGGGCTTCAAGCGTGGCTTTCAAATTTGATAGTTCTTGGTGTATGAATGCAACACGTACATCTTTGGACTCAAGTTTGTCGAGTATGGCTCTATCGAAAATAAACACGGGTAACACTTTGCTCGTTGCTTTCGATGCTTTGAACAAGGCTGCATTATCGGCTATCCGCATGTCGCGGCGCAACCACCAAATTGCTACTTTTTCTTTTTTCATAACAACAAACAAATGGCCCAACAAAGTCGGGCCATTCATCTAAATCAAAACTGATTTAACACCTTACGATCGATTGATGGAAAAACCATCGAAAGAATAACTTCTTGTGAACCTACTTTGTTCATTCAAAATATTTATTTTTTGTAAATGGCCTGCAAGGCAGTGTCGATATCTGAATATAGGTATTCAAACCCTTGCTTTCTGATCTTGTCTGAACCTACGCGATTCGATGCTAATGCGATAACCGACATCTCACCCAAAACCAAACGCAAGACAAAAGCAGGCACTGCGGGTAAGATGTACCAACGTTTAACGGCTTTTGCTAGCGATGCTCCGAAACTTTTATTTGTAACCGGTTCAGGAGCTACTGCATTGTAGATTCCGGCTTTTGAGTTTTTAGCCAAGTAAACAAACATGCGGGCAAGATCTTCAACGTGTATCCAACTTTGCCATTGCTGACCACTGCCAATCGGCGATCCTAAACCAAGTTTGAACAGGGGTGCAAGCTTATCCAATGCGCCTCCTTTCGAAGAAAGTACCATCCCAATGCGGGGAATGATCAAGGTGTGAGTAGCGTTCAATTTCTGTGCTTCACTTTCCCATGCAATGCACACTTCTGCCAAAAATGAATCACCAACGTTGGTGTCTTCTGATACCCACTGCTGGGTATCGGGGTAAATGCCAATTGCACTTGCTGAGATGAAAATTTTCGGTTCGCTGCAGCGATTAAGTCCTTCTACCAGGGTGCGTGTGGCATGCACTCTGCTGTCCATAATACCCGCTTTTGCTGTTTTTGTCCACCGTTGGTTGACGCTTTCACCCGCCAGGTTGATAACGACATCGGCACTTTCCAAAACGGCTTGGTCTACTTCTCCTTTTTTCGGATTCCATTTCGCATAAGAAATGTTTGCAGATCCTGTTTTTTCACTTCTGCTCAATATTACTATGTTCGCAGAATCGCCAAAGCTGCGCGCAATGGCAGCTCCAATCAAGCCACTTCCTCCAGCTAAAATTATCGTTTGTTTCATGAAATCAGAACAGTTGCAGTGCTTTTAAGTTCCGAATCTAATACTTAAATTATTGTTATTTATGAGGGAGAAAGTCTTGCCAACAATAGACAAGTCTAAAGCACAATTTCTATCTTCACGGTTCTAATTAATCGATTTGCCATCCATATGATTCGGCTCTTTCCAATGAAGACTATCGTAGCTTTTATCTGTATCGTAAAAATTGAAAATCAATGAGCTATCTCAAGGAGGAGTTGTATGCCCTTGTGAAAGAGGATGCTTTTATTTTTGATTTTATTCAAGAGTCGGCTCTCGACGGTTTGTGGTATTGGGATCTAACAAATCCTGAAGAGGAGTGGATGAACCCACGGTTTTGGAAAACGTTGGGATATGACCCGGAAAAAATGCCGCACAAAGTTTCGGCTTGGCAAGACATCATTTTCCAAGAGGATCTGGCAGATGTGCAAGAAAGTGTCTCCAAACATTTCGCTGATCCCAATTTCCCTTACGATACTGTCGTGCGTTACAAACATGCCGATGGAAGAACGGTGTGGATACGATGCAAAGGAATGGCCATCCGCGATGAAGCGGGAAAACCTATTCGAATGCTGGGCGCACACATCGATATTTCAGCAGAAAAAGAAAATGAAGAACGTCTGAAAGAACGCATCGCGCGCTATGATCACATTTTCAAAGGTACCGACTTGGGAACATGGGAATGGGATATGATTTCAGGAGTGTCTATTTTCAACGAGCGCTGGGCCAATATGATTGGGTATACACTGGCTGAACTTGGCCCTTTAACCGATGCAACTTGGGCCAGTCTGGTGCATGCTGATGATTTGAAAATGGCCAACGAAGCAGTGAAAAGATATCTTGATGGTACAGAAGATATTTATGAATGTGAAGTGCGAATGCGCCATAAAAATGGAAGTTGGATTTGGGTTTCGGTGAATGGAAGAGTGGTGAGTTATACCCATGACGGACGCCCTGAGCTAATGACGGGCTCACACCAAGATATCACCCGAAGAAAAGAAAGTGAAATCCTAGCAGCCCAATCTGAAGCTGAAATCAAATCGCTATTGGATGTTACTCAAGGGCAGAATGAACGTTTGCTGAGCTTCGCACACATCGTTTCTCACAATCTACGCTCTCATACGGGTAACCTAACAATGATCATCGATCTGCTGAAAGAACATGCTCCTGAAAGCACGAAGAATGAGTTCTTTCCGATGATCGAGGCTGCTTGCGGAAACCTCTCAGAAACGGTGAAACACCTGAGCGATGTCGTTGTCCTCAATACCTCTACTGCTGAAAACCTCGAGCCACTGCCTTTGCGGTCGTTCGTTGAAAATGCCATAACAACGCTCAAAGGGCTCGAAGTATCGTTCGATTTTTCAATTGAAAACAAGGTAGATAGCAATCTGCATGTCCTCGCTGTACCTGCATATCTCGATAGCATCGTTCTCAATCTACTCACCAATGCTGTGAAGTACCGATCAGAAAAAAGAAGCCTGTCTGTTGAAGTTGAAGCCGAAGCGCAAGACGATATGGCGGTGTTTAAGGTAAAAGACAACGGACTAGGTATAGACATGAAATACCACGGAGCGAAAATTTTCGGTATGTTCAAAACCTTTCACGGGAATTCCGATGCGAGAGGTGTAGGCTTATTCCTCACAAAAAGTCAAGCGCTGTCGATGGGAGGGAAGGTGGAAGTTGAGAGTGAATTAGACAAGGGAAGTATTTTCTCCGTATACTTGAAACATGGCAAGAATTAAAAAGGCATGCATTATAGATGATGATCACATCTTTCTTTTCGGAGCGAAAAGGATGATGGAGTCAACGTCCTTTTGCGATGTCCTTTTGGTTTATCGGAATGGAAGGGAAGCGCTGGAGGCCTTAAAAGGTATGGTAGATGAAAATGAAGAATTGCCTTCTGTCATTTTCTTAGATATCAATATGCCGGTTCTCGATGGGTGGCAATTTCTTGAAGAATTCGAGGAAATTCTGAACGATCAAGTCATCCACATTTTTATCTTGTCTTCTTCAATCGATCCGCAAGATCTCAAAAAAGCCGAGCTTTTTAGTTCCATCCGCGAATTCATCCACAAGCCCATTAAGTACAGCGATCTCGCGAGGGTGAAAGAATGTATCGACTAAAACGATGAGAACAAAAGGGTGTGTTTTTGGTTTTTGTCGTATCTTTAGAGCTACCTAAATCAGATTATGCGACCTTTTTACAAACTCCTAGCCACCCTTTTTCTCCTATTTCCTTTTATTGCTGATGCTCAATCTCCCTGTGTAGACGGGTTAGCAGCAGGTTTATATCCTTGCGAGAATGTCGACATGTACGCGTTCATGGGGATACCCGACCTCGGCGGAGGAAACATTGAATTCAATGATATTTGGGGGTGGACAGATCCTTTGGATGGAAAAGAATATGTCCTCCTCGGAAAAACAAATGGGACGGCTTTTGTCGATATTTCTGATCCGTTGAACCCTGTTTATTTGGGATCCCTGCCAACACACACTGTAAACAGTATTTGGCGCGATGTAAAGGTGTATGGTAACTATGCGTTTATCGTTTCTGAAGCGTCAAACCATGGTATGCAGGTTTTCGATTTAACTCGCCTGCGCAACATTGCTGCCCCGCCCATTGCATTTACAGAAGATGCACACTATGCAGGATTCGGTCGTGCTCACAACATCGTTATCAACGAGGCTGTTGGCCTTGCCTACGGTGTAGGTACGAATACGTTCTCCGGAGGACTTCATATTGTAAATATTAGCAATCCGCTCGCACCTACTTTTGCTGGTGATTTCGCTGCCGATGGCTATACTCACGATGCGCAAGTAGTTACTTATGCGGGCCCTGATGCCACTCACGTTGGTAAAGAAATCGCCTTTTGTAGCAACGAAAACACGCTGACAATTGTGGATGTAAATGATCCTACAGACTGTCAACAACTGTCGCGCATCGGTTATCCAAACGTAGCATATGCTCACCAAGGATGGCTAACCGAAGATCAACAGTATTTTATGCTGGGTGATGAAATTGATGAGACAAGCTCTGGCTTCAATACGCGAACGCTGATTTGGAATGTGCAAGATCTCGACAACCCAGTTTTGATAGGTGAGTTCTTCTCTTCAATAGCTGCTATCGATCACAACTTGTACACAAACGGAAATTTGGTGTACCAATCAAACTACCGCGGCGGTTTGCGCATACTCGACGATCAAAACATTGCATCGGCATCGTTGTCGGAAGTGGCATTTTTTGATGTCTACCCAGCAAGCAACTCCGCAGCTTACAACGGCAGCTGGTCGAACTATCCGTATTTCAGCTCTGGCATCGTTGCTGTAAGTCACATCGAAGAGGGCTTGTTTCTGCTCAAGCCACAATTTATAAACGCTAGTTCAACGGCTCCTTTTTTCTGTTCCGATGCCACAGCAATAGTGGATGTAACAGTAGAAGTTGGATTTCTTGGACCTGTGAACCTTTCGGTGGTAAGCGGCTTGCCTGTTGGTGCAACTGCTTCATTCTCTCAAAACAATGTCAACCCAGGAACTTACCAATTGTCAATTTCAAACCTGCCGAACGTGTCGCAAACGCTTTCTTTGATGATTGAAGGGGCAGGAGCGAACTATACGTACCGCAATACAGTTGATGTTTTGATTCTCGATTGCGGTGTTGACATTCCAGGTTGCACCGATGTAAATGCCTCAAACTATGACCCTGCAGCAACAATCGACGATGGCTCTTGCATCTTCCCTTGTATCGATATCACCCTCGAAATACTGACTGATTGTTGGGGCGAAGAGGTGAGCTGGACGCTAACCGATGATCTAGGCACTGTTGTGGCTTCTGTGGCTGCTAATACACTTGCAGATCAAACGCTATTTCAATGGTCTTACTGCCTTGAGCCTGGATGCTATAACTGGAACATTTCAGATGCTTTTGGTGATGGTCTCTCTGGTATCGCTTCGGGTTGTGCAATTGATGGTAACTACCGTGTGTTTGACGCCAATGGTGTCGATATTGTTATCATGCCTACTCCTGCCTATGGTTCGGGAGTAGTTGAACCTTTCTGTCTGTCGCTCCCTGTGCCCGGTTGCACCGATGTTGCAGCATGTAACTATAACCCTGCTGCTGATACCGACGATGGTTCGTGTGTATTCGCAATCACTTACTACGCTGACGCGGATGGTGATGGTTTTGGAGATGCAGCAAACCCAATGTCGCTTTGTGCTCCAATTGCGGGATATGTAATCGATAATACCGATTGCGACGATACACGTGATGATGTGTATCCAGGCGCCAGCGGCACTCAAGAAGGTATAGATAACAACTGTGATGGTAATGTGGATGGCGCTGAGCTAGCCTCATGTCCGGGCGATTTCAACAGCGATGGCGTGCGAAATGTGGGCGACTTCCTTCAGATGCTTGGTGAGTTTAGCTGCAACTCGGGGTGCACCACTGACCTCAATAATGATGGTATTGTAAACGCTACAGATGTGCTGTCTTTCCTAAGCTTCTTCGGTACGCCTTGTCCTTAATCACAAAAGTGAATCAAGGCTTACTTACCTCTTCTTCAAGCAATTGCTTGTGATATAATTCGGCATACGCACCGCCAAGTTCCAATAGTTCTTGGTGTGTGCCTGCCTCTGAAACCTTACCTTGATCTATCATGATGATGTGATCGGCGTGCTTTATTGAGCTCACTCGGTGACTGATGATCAACGATGTGCGATTTGCCATGATGCGCTTCAAATTGGTCAAAATGGCCTCTTCGGTTTCGGTGTCAACCGCTGATAGACAGTCGTCGAAAAGCAAGATCAATGGTTTTTTGATGATGGCGCGCGCTATCGAAATGCGCTGCTTTTGTCCGCCCGATAAATTGATGCCTCGCTCGCCCAAAAGGGTGTCGTATTGCTTTGGAAACTGCATGATGTTGTCGTGAACACATGCGTCTTTTGCAGCGGCTTGAACGGTCTGGTCGTCAGCACTATCTAAGCCAAAGGCGATGTTGTTTCGTATGCTCTCAGAAAACAAAAAGACTTCTTGTGGAACGTATCCAAGCACTCTCCGAATCTGATACAGGTTGTGCTCTGGCAAGGGCTTGCCATCCAATAAAATCTCTCCTTCAGTAGGGTCGTATTGACGTGCAATGAGGTTGGCAATGGTCGACTTCCCACTACCGGTGCGCCCAATAATGGCCATGGTTTTGCCAGCTTCAAGGTCAAACGATAATCCTTTCAATGCCTGTATGCCCGAATCGGGATATCTGAAGCTTACATTTCTGAATGAAAGAGCCCCTCTTAGATTTTCTTCTTGAGGATTGATGTTCTGTATCTCCGGCTCCTGGCGCAAAAATTCGTTGATGCGTTCTTGAGAAGCTTCGGCTTTTTGGACAAGCGAAGTGACCCACCCAACAGAGGCAAAAGGCCAGGTGAGGAGGTTGACAAAGAAAATGAACTCGAAAACCTGTCCGATATTCATCTCACCCGAAATAACCTTCATGCCGCCAATGTAAATGGTCAAAATGGTGCTCAAACCAACCAATAAAACGATGATGGGCATAAACAAGGCGTCGACTTTTACTTGAGCCAGTGCTTTGACTTTGTAGAGGTCTGACTCTGCACTGAAATTGTCTTGGCTATACTTCTCGCGGTGATAAGCTTTTAAAACGCGTATCCCCGAAATAGATTCTTGAACAAGGGTGCTCAAATGCGATTGCTGACGCTGAACTTCTTCGCTGCGTTTGTTCATGAGGTTGCTGACGTAATAAATGCAAACCGACATAAAGGGCAAGGGGAGGAGCACGTAAAGGGTTAGTTCAACATCTATGCGAAGCATGAAAATAACCACCAAGACAATCATTACCGCCAAATTCAAGGTGTACATCACGGCAGGTCCTAAATACATGCGCACTTTACTCACGTCTTCACTGATCCTGTTCATCAAATCTCCGGTGTTGTTGCGCTTGTAAAAGGCCATGCTCAACCGCTGATAATGGTCGTAGATTTCGTTTTTTTGATCAAACTCGATGAGGCGCGACATGACAATGATGGTTTGCCGGGTCATAAACAAAAACACACCTTTGATGAGGTAAATGATGATGTACAGCACTGCCAAGACGATTGCAAGCATGATTACGGCTTTCGAAATCTGCTCGGGTGTTTGCAAGTTCTGGGTAGAACTGATGTCGAACGCGAGGTTGCGCGATATCCACATGATACTCGCTGGCAATGCGATGTCTTTGCCCACATAAGCTTCTGGCTCGTCGATGTGCTGGAAATAGGCTTCGTTGGCATCATTCAACATGTTAACGCCTTCGCCGATGAGAACTGGCGAATACACTCCGAAAATATTGGTCAAAATGATGAAGACTATGCCGAGCAATAAGCGCCAACGGTACTTCCAGAAATATTTATTTAGGCTGAATAATGCGCGCATGCTAAAATTGGAAATTCCAGGTTATGGATGGTAAAATAGGAAACAGACTCACTTGGTAAGCCTTAATCTGCAATGTGCCAGCACTCAAGTTTCCGGAATTCCCGAAGTAAATGAAGTATGGATTTTTGCGGTTGTATAGGTTGTACACTGAAAATACCCAGTGATTGGTAAACTTACGTGATTTATCGCCCCTTCTGGCGGCTCGCGCCGATGGCGGGTAGTAGGTCAATGCAATGTCGGCTCTGTGAAAAGGTGCCATGCGGAAACTGTTGCGTTCGCCATAGATGTCGACAACTCGGCCCTCATAAAAGTACCGTTCTACGGGCAAGGTTATGGCATTGCCTGTGGCATAAACAAAGGTGCCTCCCAAGGTAAACTTGTCTTTGATGTCGTAACTCATCACAACACTCAAATCATGTCGTCTGTCGAACTTTGCAGGGTAAGAATTGCCAAAATTCAAATCTTCAAATGTGCGTGTGGTCTTGCTCCAAGTATAACCTATCCATCCGTTGAACTTGCCTCTCGACTTCTTTAAGAAAAACTCTACTCCGTAGGATGTCCCATCGCCAAACACAAGTTGGTTGTCGGTATTGTTGTTCAAGTTGTTCTCGGGTGCTGCTCCTTCAGCATACTCAACGAGGTTGCGCATGTCTTTGTAATAACCTTCAACAGATGCCTCATAAGCTCCACCTAGGATGTCTCTAAAATACCCGAGGTTGTATTGTATCCCAAACTGTGGATTGACGCGGTCGGTGCTAGGCAACCATACATCTGTAGGCAAAGATGTCTGCGACAACGATGCAAGGTGCACGTACTGATAGTTGTGGGTGTAACCTGCTTTGATAGATGAGCGTTCGTTCAATCGATAGCGCAAATTGATTCGTGGCTCCCAACCGCCGTACTGCTTCACTTTTTGTCCTTTGCCGTAAGTTTTTGTCTCTGGCTCCGATGCTGCACTCAACAAATCGTCTTCCTCAAAAATGTATCGGGTAAAGGGGCCAACATGTATGAACATGGAATACCGCAACCCTGCATTCACTCGCAAATTATCGGTGATGTCGAATTGGTCTAAAATGTAAACGGCTGCTTCGTGACTTAAAAGGGGTGGTTCATTGCCCAAATCAAACTCGGTATCGCCGCTGCTAGCGGTCGCCTGACTGGGTGAGAAGGTGTGAAAAATATATTCGGTTCCTGCCTGCACTTGGTGCCTGTAGTTCGGGTACCATGAAAAACTTGTCTTAGCACTCCAGTCTTGGATGCCGGAATTCAATGCAAATGAAAACTCTTCTTGAGATCCCTCAAAAGCAAAGCGATAATCGGTATAAGATACGGTGGTGTTCATGAACAACTTATCCGAAAACAAGTGGTTCCAACGCAATGCTCCAATGGCATTTCCCCATGGTATGCGTGCCCCAAAACCAACTGTTTTACTCTGGAAGTTGAAAACGTCGCGGCCAAAATACCCGCTGACATACAACCGGTCTTTGTCTGAGATTCTGTAATTCAACTTCATGTTCAAGTCGTAAAAAAAGTACGACGATCCCGAAAAATTCGATCCTTCGTTGATAAAGGGCTTCACCAAAACGTCTATGTACGTCCGTCTAAAACTGACTATAAAGCTGGAGGTGTCTTTCTTTATCGGGCCCTGCATCGTAAGCCTCGAACTGATCAAGCCTATGCCTCCGTCAACTTTAAACTCTTTACTATTCCCTTCTTTCAAACTGATATCGAGCACCGATGATACACGTCCGCCATAACTCGCTGGCATGCCACCTTTGATAATCTCAACTCCTTTGATGGCGTCGGCATTGAAAACGGAGAAGAAACCAAAAAGGTGAGATGCATTGTAAACGGTGGTGTTGTCGAGCAAGATGAGGTTTTGGTCGGGGCCACCGCCGCGGACGTAAAATCCAGAATTGCCCTCTCCGGCCGATTGCACACCTGGTAAAAATTGTATGGTCTTCAATACATCCACTTCTCCCAAAAAAGCAGGCAAACTCTTGATGCTTTCCACCGATAAGTCAACCCGACCCATGTCGGTGCTTTCAGTGTTTTCTCCCTTTGCCCCAACAATTTCAACCTCCGGTCCCATGATGACATTGGTTGATAATTCTACTGAAAGGGAAAGGTCTTTGTTAAGTTGGATTTTGTTTTTGTACGGTTTATAACCCACAGAGGTGATTTCCAATGTGTATTCACCCACAGGAGCGGTGAGCGAATAAAATCCTTGCAAGTTGGTAGGTGTGCCGCGCACCAGTTCTTTGAGAACGACGCTGGCTCCAACAAGGTCTTCGCCGGTTTCTGCATCGCGAACGTAACCACTCAAGGTGGCGTTCTGTCCGTATGAGAGAAACGCTGCCAATAAGAGGGCGAAAATCAGAAGGTATTTT
>JANRAA010000223.1:0-5251 GCA_030728235.1 Flavobacteriales bacterium | reverse complement strand
GAAACGTGCACAAAGGTACTACTTGTTTCTGCGTCACTTTGAAAAAAATCGTGAAGATGTAACCCAACGGCATAATCTGCGTATCGGGTAACATTGAATACCGAAATCTATGAAATACTTGGTCCTTAGTTTTATGATGTTGTTAGGCGCTGTTGGTGTTAAGGCACAAGATGTAGCATATCTAAATTCGCAATTGCAAGAGGTGAAAAAGCGCGAGGCTGAATTCGTCCGCGAACTCACTCAATTTGCTCCTGATAAATTCTCTGCCCGTGTTGTCGACTTGAAAGGCAAAGTGAAATTCGAAGGGATTTACACGTTGGTAGAAGGTAAAATGTACGAGCACGGTGAGTTTATTTTCTATCACCCAAACGGAAAAATTGAATCACGTGGTTTCTATGAATATGGCGTGAAAACTGGCACTTGGGAGAGGTATGATGCTGTTGGTAACAAGAAAGCCGACAAATATTACAACCCTGAATCGGCTGCTCTCATTCGCTCTGCGATGAAAAAGCAGTAAATGCTATCTTCGCAGTCAATGAAATACAGTTGGCTGCTTTTCTTGATCTTGGTTTTTGCACGTTGTTCCGACATCCACGAGGCATCGGAAAAAGCTGTTTTTACCTACAATGAGTCGAACGGAATCACTTCGCTCGATCCTGCTTTTACAAGAAATCTGGAAAACATGTGGGCGGTCAATCAGTTGTTCGACGGTTTGGTTGAACTCGATGATGCACTGCACATCCAGCCGCTTATCGCACGCTCATGGTCGGTTTCCGAAGATGGTCTGACGTATCTTTTCAACCTGCGTACGGATGTCTTTTTCCACGATGATGCTTGTTTCGAAAATGGAGCAGGCCGCCTGCTGACGGCACAAGATGTTGAGTTCAGTTTTCGCCGTCTGCTCGATGATGGCTTGGCCTCTCCGGGGCGTTGGATTTTTGATCCTGTTGCTGAAAATGGTTTCGAAGTCATCAATGATTCTACGTTTCAAATCCACCTGAACAGTCCGTTTCCGCCTTTCTTGGGCATGCTAACGACGCAGTACGCAGATGTAGTTCCTCATGAAGCGATAACCAAGTATGGCGAAGATTTCCGATCCCATCCTGTGGGCTCTGGTCCGTTTAAATTTGCTTTTTGGATGGAAGATGTGGCACTGGTATTTCACAAGAATCCGAACTTCTGGCAACGCGATGAACATGGCGCTCAACTGCCTTACCTCGATGCGGTAAAAATTGAGTTTGTCCGCGATATGAATGCTGAGTTTCTAGGTCTCCTGCAAGGACAATTTGATTTCATGTCGGGCATTCATGCGGCATACAAAGATGAGCTGCTAACGCAGGATGGCGAACTACAACCTGCCTACCAAGAGTTGGTTAATTTCCAACGTTCTCCGTTTATAAAGACCGATTACATTGGGGTCTTGGTCGACGATTCGTTGCCTTTTTCTGCCACTCATCCGCTACACGATGTCCGCATTCGCCAGGCCCTCAATATGTCGGTTGATCGCTCTTCCATGGTGCGTTACCTCCGAAACAATTCGGTATATGAAGCGGTAAATGGGTTTGTCCCTCCGGGGATGGCGGGCTTCGAAAATCCTGAGTTGTTGGTAGAATACGATTTAGAAAAGGCGCGCCAATACATGGCGGATGCAGGGTTTCCGAATGGTGAAGGACTGCCTGTAATTCCTCTCAGTACAACATCCGACTACGTCGATATCATCGAGTTTCTCCAACATCAATGGCGAAAAATCGGTGTCGAAATCTCGGTAGATGTCCTCGCCGGACCAGCTCAACGCGAGCAGGTTTCTTCCAGCAATGCCCTGCTTTTTAGAAAGTCGTGGCTCGCCGATTATGCCGATGCTGAAAACTTCTTGGGGACTTTTATATCTAAGAATTTTTGTCCGAATGGTGCCAATTACACCCACTACGGCAATGCCAAGTACGACGCACTTTACACATCCGCCGCTCAGGCGAAAACAGATTCTGCACGTTTTGCCATCTACCGTGAAATGAACGAGATAATAGCAAACGATGTCCCTGTAATTCCTCTTTTTTACGACCAGGTGTCGCATTTTATTCGAAAAGATGTGTCGAATTTCTCGACCAATGCCATCAACATGCTCGATCTGAAGCGGACAAAAAAAGAAGTGAAATAAATAAAACCTGTATTTTCGCCTAACAACTCGTTACGATGCTCAAAATAGACATGCATACACACATCCTTCCGGCCAACTTACCACGGTGGTCGGAGAAATTCGGTTATGGCGACTTCATTCATTTGGAGCACCACCGTCAGGGTTTCGCGCGGATGATGCAGGGTGATCGTTTTTTTCGTGAGATAAACGAAAATTGCTGGCACCCCGAATTGAGAATCGAAGAATATGCGAAGTTTGGGACGCAGGTGCAGGTTGTTTGCACCATTCCAGTGATGTTTAGCTACTGGGCACGTCCGCATGATTGCCTCGAAGTATCGAAGTTTTTGAATGATGACCTCGCAGAGTTGTGCGTGAAATACCCGAAAAACTACGTTGCATTGGCTACTGTGCCGATGCAAGATACCGATCTCGCTATTCAAGAGCTTGAACGCTGCAAAGCAATTGGATTAAAAGGAATTCAAATCGGAAGCAACATAAACGATCTCAACCTTTCGGAGGATCGGTTCTTCCCAATTTTCGAAGCTTGCGAAAAGTTGAACTTGGCAGTTATGGTGCACCCGTGGAACATGATGGGATCAGCGAATATGACGAAATACTGGCTGCCTTGGTTGGTTGGCATGCCGGCTGAGACATCCCGCGCAGCGTGCTCCTTGATTTTTTCTGGTGTGCTTGAACGCTTGCCGAAACTGCGTGTCAACCTTTCACACGCCAGCGGATCTTTTCTCGCAACCATAGGCAGGGTAGAGCATGGCTTCAATTGCCGACCTGACCTCGTCGCCATCGATAACCCCATCAATCCACGCGATTACCTCGGCCGTTTTTGGGTAGATTCAATTACGCACGATGCGCGGATGTTGGAGTATGTCCTCGAAATGGTGGGCTCCAAACGTGTATCTCTCGGATCCGATTACCCTTTCCCACTCGGCGACCTTGAGATTGGGAAGTACATTGAAGACATGAACCTTCCTGAAGACACCGTAAAAGACATCTTTTATCGTTCTACCCTCGAATGGCTCGACATGAAAGAGGAAGATTTCCTTTGATTTTAATGATCGAAGACCGCTACCATTTAATTTTCACTCCATCTGTGCAACCAATTTCGCTACCTTGTAGTCTAATACTCAGATGACGTTCCAATGAACGATTTACGAGAAGTCATAGAAGGTTGTAAACGCAACAGCGAGAAGTACCAGCATGAGCTGTACAAACGCTACTCACGCATGTTATTTGCGGTGAGTCTGCGCTACACGAACAGTAAGTTCGACGCTGAAGACGTCCTTCAAGAAGCTTTCGTAAAGATTTTTCAGAACATGCATACCTACTCTCAAGATAAATCGTTTGAGGGTTGGATCAGAAGGATCGTTATCAACACAGCGATAACCCATTATCGCCGCAATTTGAAACATGCCTATCAAGACGACGTAGACAACCTGTTTCAAATGCAACATAGCGATGAGCCATTCTCATCGGAGTACACAGCAGAAGAACTGATGAACGCCATCAGTACATTGCCGGCAGGATATAAAATGGTCTTCAATATGTATGTTGTTGAAGGCTATAAACACCAAGAAATAGCCGAGACACTCGGAATAGATATTAATACCTCGAAGTCGCAACTCTCACGTGCGAAGAAGTTTTTACAACGTGAGTTGCTTGAGATGAGCAAGGTAAATTTGGCAGGATATGACGAAGCACAATGATCCTTTTTTCGAAATGTTCCGTAAAGGGTTGGCCAACCACGAAGTGGCGCCTTCTGGAGCTAGTTGGGATGCCATACGGTCGCAAACCACTCGCGGTGGTTTCTGGAGATTCGCATGGAATAGTCTGAATATATTTTACGTGGTTGCTGCAGCCGGTTTGCTCAGCGCTATCGCGATGACGTCGTTCCCTGGATCGTCGCCCTCAGCCCGCATTCTCCGCGATACGGAAGAGGCGATTGAACTCAGTCGCGCAGTAGCTGTCTTTGCTGAATCAAACGCCACTGAAAATGTTGTTGCCACATCAATAGTAAGCACAACAGCGAAGCGCAATCAACCAGTTGGATATGAACCGCAGGTTCGCACAGAGCCATCGATAATTGTATCAGGCGGTGGCAGCATGCTAGAGCCGGTAGTTGTAACGCAAGAAAGTATTCTAGCAGAGACGTCGATACCGACTGAAGAATTGTACGTTCCAGTTTTCAATCCGCATCAAGAAGTTAGTTCCGACCTCAGCAATTTGAAAGATGCGCTGAAAGCGGATGGTGACAAGATGTATTTGAAAATCCCTGTGAAGGTGACAGTGGAAGATAAATGATAAAACTTATCTTCGGCCAGAGCCTTTCTACCTGTGAATTCAAATAACACTGCATATTTAAAAAGGAGCGCCTACCTAGGCTGGCTCCTTTTCTTTTTGCTACCGCTCGCGGCGCTGGCAAATACTGCAGTGCGCGATACCATCATCATCGATGGGAAATTGCTGATAGTAGAGCAGGAGGTAACTTACGATACTCTCCAACAACCAACCCCCGAGAAACCGAAAAAACGCAACTACGGAAATTGGCGCTTCGGCTGGCAGTTTGAAGGTGGATCTGCGATGTCGAATCTTAAATTCGACTTCGATGGCTATGAATCTGTGAATGAATTCTCAGGCAACCCAACGCGATTCGGACCTGCAGCGGGTTTTTCGGTGTTGACAGAGAAAAAAATGAGAAAGGGGTGGACCGTTAATGCTGCAGCAGGAGTCGATCGCTGGTCAGCACCCGTTCGGACTTTCGATGCCAACCAACTCGATGATAGTCTGTTTCGTTTTTATTCTCCAGAGAAAGGTCGCATCGATCAAATTACCCTGTATCGTTATGAATTGGGTGAAGAATATGATACCCTGCAATTGAAACTGTCTGAAAGTGCAGTAAACATCAATTTTTTTCACTTCCGCATTCAAGCGGGTAAAGAAGTCTATCTTCAAAAAGACCGCGTCTTCCGATTTGCAGCCGGTGCTGAGTTCCTCCGGGCACTGTCGTCGACCAAGCCAGATATGATTTTTATTCCCAATCAAGGTTCACAAATATTGCGGTATCAGTCTGAAAACACTTATGCCATCAAGAAAACATTGGTC
>JANRAA010000222.1 GCA_030728235.1 Flavobacteriales bacterium | reverse complement strand
GCACAGGCGTGTTTCGACCTTCTGAATGCAGCTGTTTCACTTCAATCAGAATTGGAGTATGAGTTGAACGGACAGCTTTTTTTGTGGGGATATTCACAAGGCGGACATGCCACGATGGCCCTTCAGAGAAAGATTGAGCTAGAGGCATCTACAGAATTTGAAATTACTGCGTCGGCTCCTATGAGTGGGCCATATAACATATCCGGCGTTCAAGCCGATGTGCTTACCAGCGATCAGTATTACCCAACTCCTGGCTATCTGCCTTACGTTATTCTCGGGTATCAAGAAGCTTACGGCGACTTGTATACCAACTTAGAAGAAGTGTTTTTACCCGAGTATGCTTCTCCATTGCCAACATGGTTCAACGGCACGTATAGCATGGGGTATATCAACAATCAATGTCCGAACATCCCTTCTGAGATGCTACAGCCTGATTTTATCGCAGCTTATGAGTCAGATCCAAATCACCCAATTCGATTGGCCTTGCAAGACAACGATTTGCTCGATTGGGCGCCACAAGTCACAACACAATTGCTTTATTGCATTGGAGATGATCAGGTAAGTTATGAGAACTCATTGGTGGCAGAGCAAGCCTATATCGATTTAGGTTCGACTTCTGTTGAAGCCATTGATCTCGGCAATTACAACCACTCTGGGTGTGCACCATTCGCAATGCTTTTGGGTTTCAACCTATTTGAATCACTGCGTGCACCATTTTTCAATCCGTCAATCACCTCGATTGTTACCGCTTCTACCGGACAAAGCAACGGCATGATTGCACTGACTATTGAAAGCGATGAAGCGTACACCTTTACTTGGAGCAACGGAGCCGAAACGCTTATCAACTCAGGATTGGATGCCGGCGAGTATACCTTGACTATCTTAGGAGAGCAGGGTTGCAGTGTAACCTACACCTTCAATGTCGATTTGGTAGATGGTATTTATGAATTCATCAGTGAAGATGGATATTTTCCGAATCCTACTGAAGGGATTTTAAATTTAAAGGCACCAGCAACTTCAACACTTGAATTGATGGATATGACGGGTCGGACAGTGCTTGTTGCAAGCAAAGGAGCAACACAAATTGATCTTTCGGCTTTGCCGGATGGCGTTTATTTCGTTCGTCGCGGCAACGACAAGCCAATGAAGATTGTTAAGCAATAAAAAAAGGCCCCGTATTCGGGGCCTTTTTATTGAAAGCTGAATTACTTATTTGATTATTTGACAAGGCAGAACCACTGAAGAGTTTTGATCCTTGACAACTACTGTATAGAACCCCTGAGCAAGTTGACCAACGGGAACTGTAAATAGGTTGTTTGAAATCGCGTTAAACGACATCACCAATTCACCAACAGAAGAGAACACCGTTATTTCAGCATTGTGCAGAGGCATTTTTGCTTGAATGGTTAGAACGTCAATCGCAGGGTTAGGAAATAGCTTGATCTCTTGAGCGTTCAATTCGCCCACGCCAACATAATTTACATTTACAGACTCTGAAACGGTTTCTCCTGTGCAGTTATCCGCATTCGTTTCTGTTGCCGAAATTTGACCAATTGGAAATCCTGTGAAGTCAGCGTCCCAAACAACCGACACATTCGTTGTGCCTTGTCCGCTTGAAACAACACCCCCAATCACAGCCCAGTCCACGACCGACGTCATATCTGCAGGGTAGTTGTACTCATACACCAAATTAGCGTCTACATTGAATGGACCATCAATGGCTTTTGGAGCAACGAATTCGCATACATCGTTGTCGAAGCACAAAGCTCCTGGATTGTAATTGCACGCCGTTTCATCGCTGCAACCAGGCAATTCACAACTGCCATCAGAAACATTTGCCATTTCATTGTAGTTGCAGGCATCGGCATCCATGCATCCCATTATAACTTCCATGCATGAGCCATCATCGTGGGTAGCATCTGGGTTGTAATTTGACGCAAGTGCATCGGTACAGCCAGCCTTCGCTGAAACAGAAAAGCATCCATATTCAATATTGGCCTGAGTGCCGTTTACGAATGTTTGTACGCAGCTGTTAAAAGTGAATCCCCCTTGCGTTGTGATTTGACCGAGAAATACTTTGTTGTCAGTCGCGTAACCATTCGGTTGCGGGAAAAGAGTAAAAATCGCACCATCCACGATAGTGAGTTCACCCCACTGTGAATTACTTGCAACAGCGGTCATTGGCTCGGTGGAGGCAAAAAGCAATTGACCGGGGTCATCGCTGTTTTGGATGTTAATGGTTAGGTATGTTGAATAAATTATTTCAGGGGATAACAAAGCAGTCTCAGTGCTAATGAAACCCCCTGTAAGTTCTGCATTAGGATTACTATAACAGGGCGTTTCAGAGATTATTTCCAGGTTTTCTGGGTCATTTAAAACGGCATACAGCGATGAAAGGAAATCATTTTCATTTTCGAAGTCTGCATATAGCTTGTAAACGTGATAGCCCGTTAAATCGGTTGAACCGATAACACCGTCTAAAGTTTCCTCAAGTTCCACGGTAAAGCCAATACACTGGGCGAATCCGAAATAGGAAGTTAGTGCGAAGGTCAAGGAGAATAGTATTTTTTTCATCATTGCTAAGGTTAATGAAGTGGTAATGTAATAAAATTCCTGAAAATCAGGGGAATAACAATAGAAATATTTAACATCAAACTCTTTATGAAAGCGCGCATAACTTTTGAAAAGTTGTAGATTTGCGCGCATTTTAAATGATCGCAGTAGCAACCATATCGTACACAATGAATTGCCCAAGGCAAGAATCTATGCGTCGACGACGAAGAGGGTTTCAGCTTCGCATTTGAGTTGGTAAAGCCATTCAGACCGCGTTTTTTTTCAATCGTCTCAATCGTTTTATCGCACATGAAAATTCAATACTTAGACCTAATAGATCAGACCTTCGAGTGGCCTCAAGAAGAATTTGGCTTCGATGATCAAGGCAGTTTAACCTTCCATAAAATTGAGTTAATGAAACTCATTAAGGAGCATGGAACGCCTTTGAAGTTCACATACCTTCCTAAAATTGGCCAAAACATACACCGCGCTAGAAAGTGGTTTGATGATGCCATGAAGCGACTCGACTACAATGCCGAGTACCACTATTGTTATGTAACGAAGAGTTCACACTTCAACTTTGTGTTGGAAGCTGCAGTGAAGGCCGGTGCGCATATTGAGACCAGTTCTCCCTTCGATTTGGACATTGTTATGTCTCTTTACAAGCAAGGCAAAATCGACACATCGAAGCGCATCATTTGCAACGGGTTTAAGAAAGAGGAATACATTCGGAACATCAACTCGTTGGTGAAGGCAGGTTTTACTGAGATCATTCCGATATTAGACAACGACCACGAGACCAAGTTGTTTCAGAAATATGTTTCGGCTCCAATGGATGTCGGAATCCGAATCGCATCTGAGGAAGAACCAAAGTTTGAGTTCTACACATCTCGCCTTGGAATTGGATACAAACGCATCCTCCCATTTTACAACGAATTAAAAGAGTCGAATCCGAATCTAAGTCTGCGGATGTTGCACTTCTTCGTTAACACCGGAATTCGCGACACCGCATATTACTGGAACGAATTGAGCAAGACCCTCAAAGTTTACTGCGACCTGAAGAAGATTTGTCCGACCCTCGACTCACTGAACATAGGCGGCGGATTTCCGATCAAGAACTCCTTGGCTTTTGAATACGACTACGAGTATATCATCGGTGCCATTCTAGAGCAGATCAAATCTGTTTGTGAGGCAGAAGGGGTTCCACTTCCACATATATATACTGAGTTTGGATCATTCACCGTTGGTGAAAGCGGCGGGATGTTGTATAAGATATTGTACCAGAAGCAGCAGAACGACAGAGAGAGTTGGAACATGATTGATTCTTCTTTCATGACCACCTTACCAGATAGTTGGGCCATCAACCGCAGGTTTATCATGTTGCCGGTGAATGGTTGGAATAGAGAGTACGAGCGTGTGTTTTTAGGTGGATTGACTTGTGATAGCGACGATTACTACAACTCAGAGCAGCACATCAACGCCATTTATTTACCGAAGTTCAGTAAAGTGAAGGATCTGTATATCGGCTTTTTCAATACCGGCGCCTATCAAGATAGCATTGGTGGTTACGGCGGTGTGCACCACTGTTTGATACCAGGTCCGAAACACATTTTGATTGATCGTGATGAAGACGGAAATTTATTGACAGAGGTCTTTAGCGAAGAGCAGAAATCGAAATCGATGCTCAAATTATTGGGTTATTGACCAACGAGGACAAACTAATCTGGCAAAGAGATCAAATAATTTTTGAAGCGGACAGTTGAACGCATAACTTGCCACCATATTTACAACACACAAACAACGAAGAACCGATGGGTGCTATTCGCGAATTCATTGAAAAGAACTATTTACACTTCAACTCAGCAGTAGTTAAAGATGCGGCTGTTGGTTATGAAGACCATTTGGCGAGTGGAGGGAAGATGATGATCACTCTTGCTGGTGCTATGAGTACCGCAGAGTTGGGTAAGACCCTTGCCGAGATGATACGCCAAGATAAGGTGCACATAATATCATGCACAGGTGCGAACTTGGAAGAAGACGTGATGAACCTTGTAGCCCACAGTCATTATGAGCGTGTTCCTCATTACCGTGATTTGACGCCACAAGAAGAGCAAGCACTTTTAGACCGCGGTTTGAACCGTGTAACTGACACATGTATTCCTGAGCACGAAGCGTTTCGTCGTTTGGAGAGCCACATGGTTGACTTATGGCAAGCTGCAGAATCAAAAGGAGAGCGCAGATTTCCGCATGAGTACTTTTATGAAGCCATTCGCAGCGGAGTCTTAGAGCAATATTATGAAATTGACCCAAAAGATTCGTGGATGGTAGCTGCTGCTGAGAAAAACCTGCCTATTATTGTGCCGGGTTGGGAAGACAGCACCTTGGGGAATATATTTGCAGCGCATTGTTTGTTGGGTGATACGAAACCTTCAACTGTGAAATCAGGTATTGAGTACATGATGTGGTTGGCAGACTGGTATACGCAGCATGCAACAGGCACTGGAATAGGGTTCTTCCAGATCGGTGGAGGAATAGCGGGAGATTTCCCAATATGTGTAGTACCAATGTTACACCAAGACATGGGTAGAGGAGAAGTTCCTTTGTGGGCTTATTTCTGCCAGATTTCAGATAGTACCACCAGCTTTGGATCTTATTCAGGAGCGGTACCAAATGAAAAAATTACTTGGGGAAAACTTGGAATAGATACGCCGAAGTACGTAATTGAATCGGATGCAACGATTGTGGCACCATTGATTTTCGCTTGGCTCTTGAATATGTAAATTTTTCGTCGTGAAACGGGTTATTAAAGATTACAAAACAATTACTCCTGAGCAATTGCAACTGATTGCCAACGAGTATCCTGACGGCTTTGTCGTTGAAGATCTAATCACCTTCAAAAAACCTGATGGTGAGTCGTTTAAAGGACTGGAGATTAAAACGGAAGACACATTGTATCTGTTCAAAATAGATACACGGATGTTGGAAGTTATTGACCAGTATACCGATGATGACTTTACGTTGGATACGTTTTCAGAATCGAAAGATTATGAATTCGACAACTCATCTGAAGCATCTGACGACGATGACGACGACGATGTTGAAGACGTGGCCGACGATGCTGATGGCGACGACGACGACGACGAAGATTAAAAATCGGTCGAGGGCATTTAGCTCAGTTGGTTTAGAGCACTACCTCGACAAGGTAGGGGTCACTGGTTCGAATCCAGTAATGCCCACTAAGCGCCATCGGCGCTTTTTTTGTTGGGAAAAGGGGAAAGATGTGAATAAAACACGTTTGTTGTGAATTATTCGCGTTTGGGTTTGTCGGAAAGAGAATAAAGCACTATCTTCGCAGCCCGTTTTTGGGAGCACTAAAGCATTAATAATAAGTATTGTGGATACTTTAAGCTATAAAACCGTATCGGTTAATAAGGCGAATGCCGACAAAAAGTGGTTGTTGATCGATGCAGAAGGACAACCTCTCGGCCGTTTGGCTTCGAATGTTGCGAGTTTGATTCGCGGCAAGCATAAGACTAATTTCACCCCTCACGCTGACTGTGGTGATTACGTTATCGTAATCAACGCGGAGAAGGTGGCGCTTTCGGGCAACAAGTGGGATGATAAAGAATACATTCGCCACACAGGCTATCCTGGTGGTCAGCGTGTACGCACAGCTCGTGAAGTGATGAAGCGTAAGCCGGCCGACTTGGTAGAAAAAGCAGTTCGCGGCATGTTGCCAAAGAACAGTTTAGGCCGTGACCTCTTCCGTAACATGCACGTTGTTGTTGGTTCGGAGCACAAGTACGAGGCACAGAAGCCAGAGAAATACGAAATCAAAAAGTAATAAAGCCATCACAGCATGGAAGTTGTTAATACCTCAGGCCGTCGTAAGACATCTGTAGCCCGTATCTATTTGAAAGAAGGAAACGGACAGATCGTAGTTAATAAGCGCGACGTTAAAGATTATTTCCCAGCAGGGATCCTACAATACAAAGTGCGCCAGCCGTTTGCATTGACTGAAAACGTAGACAAGTACGACGTTAAAGTGAATGTACAAGGTGGTGGTATTACTGGACAAGCTGAGGCAATTCGTTTGGCGATATCGAAAGCTTTGATCGAGATCAACGCAGATTGGAAGTCGGCATTGAAAGCTGAAGGACTTACTACACGTGACCCACGTATGGTTGAGCGTAAGAAGTTCGGTCAGAAGAAAGCTCGTAAGAAATTCCAGTTCTCTAAGCGTTAATACGCACTGGAACTTTAATAATAAGTTTAGAATCCAAACTCCTGAGATCCCTTTTGGGCTACTCAGGAGTTGTTTAATTAGGAAAGTAAACAAATGGCAAAAGCAACATTTGAAGAGCTTTTGGATGCTGGAGTACACTTCGGTCACCTTAAGCGTAAATGGAATCCAAACATGGCTCCGTACATTTTTACAGAGCAGAAAGGAATCCACATCATCGATCTGAACAAGACGATCGTTAAACTTGATGAAGCAGCGAACGCTATGCGTCAGATTGCAAAGTCAGGGAAGAAAATCCTTTTCGTAGCTACGAAGAAACAAGCAAAAGAACTTGTTGCCGAGCGTGTTGACGCGGTGAATATGCCGTTTGTAACAGAGCGTTGGTCAGGTGGTATGCTTACCAACTTCGCTACTGTCCGCAAGGCGATCCGCAAAATGTCGCAGATCGATAAAATGGAAACAGATGGTACGTTCATGACGCTTTCTAAGCGTGAGCGTCTTCAAGTTACCCGCCAGCGCGCGAAACTTGAAAAGAACCTCGGATCAATCTCTGATTTGAGCCGTCTACCAGCTGCCATCTTTATCGTTGACGTTAAGAAAGAGCACATCGCTGTTGCTGAAGCTCAAAAATTGGGTATTCCAATTTTCGCAATGGTTGATACCAACTCTGACCCACGTCCTATCGATTTCCCAATCCCTGCTAACGATGATGCATCGAAGTCTATTGCTAAGATTCTAGACGTTATCTGCGGTGCTATCGGTGAAGGATTGTCAGAACGTAAAGTTGACAAAGACAAAAAAGGAGAGCGTAAGGAAAGCGCTGTAGAAGAAGAAAACTAATCTTCTCCTATTTAAATCGTCTCGAACTACTAGCTCATAAAAGAAATATCATGATTAAGATTTCTGCAGCAGAGGTGAATAAATTGCGTCAAACTACCGGTGCCGGTATGATGGATTGCAAAAAAGCCCTCGAAGAAGCAAACGGGGATTTCGAAACAGCAATCGAAGTTCTTCGCAAAAAAGGACAAAAAGTAGCAGCGAAACGCAGTGATCGCGATGCTGCTGAAGGATTGGTTTTGGCTAAAACAAACGCTGATGGTACCCGTGGTGCTTTGATCGTTTTGAACTGTGAAACCGATTTCGTAGCGAAAAACGAATCGTTCGGAACTTTCGCGAACACCATTCTTGACATCGCAGTTAATGACAACCCAAGCGGGTTGGACGCTTTGAAAGGAATGAAGTTCACGGGCTCTGATCTTTCTATCGAAGATAGAATCACTGAAGAAATAGGTAAAATCGGTGAAAAAATCGATCTATCTGCTTTCGAAGTGGTATCAGGTGGAAAAGTGGTTGCCTATAACCACCCAGGAAACAAACTAGCTTCAATGGTTGGTTTTAACATCGCTACAAATGATGACGTTGCTCGCGACGTTGCTATGCAAGTAGCTGCAATGGCTCCTGTAGCTGTTAGCGCTGATGAAATTCCTGCTACTCTCATCGCGAAAGAAAAAGAAATCGCTCGCGAATTGGCTATTCAAGAAGGTAAGCCTGCTGATATGGCCGACAAAATTGCTGATGGCCGTGTGAACAAATGGTTCAAAGAAGCTGCGCTTCTTGAACAAGCGTTCATCAAAGACAATAAAGTTTCAATTCAACAGTATTTAACGAGTGTTGAAAAGGGACTAACAGTTAATGAGTTCCGCAGAATCGCTCTCGGATAATCATTACCGGAAATATTTAAGCCTCCTCATTTATGAGGGGGCTTTTTTTTGACATACCGACGTCGGTAATTATGACAAGCCTGTTACAACTTATTTTCACATATTTGCATCCAGTCTTTGATACATGAAATACAAAAGGATACTACTCAAGCTCAGCGGTGAAGCGTTGATGGGGGACAAGCAATTTGGGATCGATAATGATCGCTTGATGCAATACGCCAAAGAAATAAAGCAAATTGTTGATAGTGGTGTAGAAACCGCCATCGTGATTGGCGGAGGAAATATCTTTCGTGGAATACAAGCCGAAGAAGGTGGTATCGAACGCACACAAGGCGATTACATGGGAATGCTGGCAACTGTGATCAATGCGATGGCGCTGCAGGCTGCTCTGGAGAAGATCTCCGTGCGCACTCGCCTTCAATCGGCTATCGAAATGAAACAGGTAGCCGAACCTTTTATCCGCCGCCGTGCGGTGAGACACCTTGAGAAAGGTCGTGTTGTAATTTTTGGCGCGGGTACTGGAAACCCTTATTTCACAACCGATTCAGCAGCTTCGCTGCGTGCAATTGAAATTCAAGCAGACGTGATTCTGAAAGGGACTAGGGTGGATGGTATTTATACTTCTGATCCTGAGAAAGACCCAACCGCTGTAAAATATAACCGTGTAACTTTCGATGAGGTGTATAAGAAAGGATTGAAAGTGATGGATATGACGGCTTTTACACTTTGCAACGAGAATAAATTGCCAATCATTGTATTCGACATCAATACTCCTGGAAATTTGCTCCGACTTATGCAAGGTGAAGAACTCGGTACATTGGTGGAATTCGAATAATTAAGGATTGAAAGATTAGCAATTCTCTGCAGCGCTATAGATTCAAAGTTCTGCGTATTTTTGCCACATAAGAAACAATTGGTATGACTGAAGAGATTCAAATGGCGCTCGATGAAGCGAAAGACCAAATGAACAAAGCCATGGCTCACCTGGAGTTCGAATTGAATAAAATTCGCGCAGGGAAAGCTCACCCAAGTATGTTGGATTCTGTAATGGTCGACTATTATGGTACGATGACACCATTGAAACAAGTCGCAAACGTGAATACTCCAGACCCACGCACAATCACCATTCAACCTTGGGAGAAAGCGATGATTGACCCAATTTCAACAGGAATCATCAACTCGAACCTTGGTTTGAACCCTCAAAACAATGGTGAAATGATCATTGTGAACGTTCCAGCTCTTACAGAGGAACGCCGTCGTGATCTTTCAAAGAAGGCGAGAGGTGAGGGAGAACACGCAAAAGTAGGTATCCGCAACGCGCGTAAAGAAGCCAACGACTTTATCAAAATGGCTGAAAAAGATGGCTTGAGTGAAGACTTAGCTAAACTAGCGGAAACAAAAGTGCAAGAACTTACTGATCAGTACGTGAAGAGAGTTGATGCTGTACTCGATACCAAAGAAGGTGAGATAATGACTGTGTGACGGTCAATTGAGATATTTAGAAAGTCCGATGCAAGTCGGGCTTTTTTTATACCACTTCGTTTGCTACCCGACGTGCCTCTGTGTCTGACCAAAAAAGGTCTTCCAACGTTGGCTTGGCAATGTGTTTTACCTGAGCCATGACCGATTCAATCAAATCGCTCATTCCCAGGAAACTTATTTTATCATCCAAAAACAAGGCAACGGCCACTTCATTTGCTGCGTTTAGAACACAGGGAGAATTGCCACCTTTTTCGAGTGCATCAAAAGCGAACTGCAGGTTTCTGAACGTGCCAAGGTCGGCAAGCTCAAATGTCAATTGCGGGTAGTTGAGAAAATTAAAGCGCGGAAAGTTGTTTGCCATACGCTTCGGAAAGCCTAGCGCATACTGTATGGGCAACTTCATATCTGGCAAGCCCATCTGCGCTTTCATCGACCCGTCTTTGAATTGAACCAAACTGTGAATGATCGATTGTGGATGAACGATAACCTCGATTTGCTCGTTCTTCAATCCGAACAACCACTTCGCTTCAATCACCTCCAATCCTTTGTTCATCAAGCTTGCTGAGTCGATGGTGATTTTTGCACCCATACTCCAATTGGGGTGCTTCAAAGCTTGGGCTTTCGTTACTGTGCTCAAATCGTGTTTGGTGCGCCCCCGAAATGGACCGCCAGAGGCTGTTAAAACAATCTTCTCAATCGGGTTGTCCCACTCGCCAACCAAGCACTGAAAGATCGCGGAATGCTCTGAATCAACGGGGTAAATGTTTACGCCTTTTTCTTTTGCTAAGGTGGTAACAATTTCACCGGCAACAACGAGGGTTTCTTTGTTTGCTAAAGCGATGTGCTTGCCTGCATTGATAGCTGCTAGGGTAGGTCTCAATCCGGCGAAGCCGACCAAAGCTGTTAAAACAATGTCGATTTCAGCCATTTCAACAACCTGTTCCAAGGCTTTCTCGCCGGTATATGTCTTGATACCGTGTTCCCAAAGTCGATCGCGCACGATTTCAAACTTGCTTTGGTCACCAATCACTACGGCGTTCGGCTTAAACTTTAAAGCTTGTTCGATGAGCAAATCGGCATTCGAGCCAGCAGTTAAAACTTCAACCACAAAACTTTCGTGCTGTTCTTCGATAACTTCAAGTGCCTGAGTGCCAATGGATCCGGTTGAACCGAGTATGGCGATGTGCTTTTTTCTTTCTGTGGTCGACATACTTAACTATAAAAAACCGAGGTCTAGCTTTGCTTCTTCACTCATCATATCTTGTGTCCACGTAGGCTCAAAAGTGATTTCAACTTTTGCACCCTCTACACCTTCAATGCCCGCCACCTTTTGTTCTACTTCCACGGGAAGGGTTTCAGCAACCGGACACGATGGCGATGTGAGTGTCATTTTGATATGAATATGGGCATCGTCTTGCACGTTTACTTCGTAAATCAGTCCGAGCTCGTAAATATCAACGGGAATTTCGGGGTCAAAGATGGTTTTGAGGACTTCGATGACGCGTTTTTCTGTGGCTCTTTTATCCATTGTTCTTTGCTTGAAAAGCCAGACTATAAAATTTCATTTGCTTGATCATTGAAAGCAAGCCGTTACTTCTTGTTGGCGAAAGATGTTGATGAAGTCCGATTTCATTCACAAAATGCAAATCTGCTGAAGCGATGTCTTCTGGGGCTTGGTCAGATAACACACGTATCATCATAGCAATCATGCCCTTTGTAATGATGGCATCACTATCTGCAGTGAAATGAACAACTCCGCTGTTCAACATTTCAGCATGCAGCCAAACGCGCGACTGACAACCTTTGATGATGTTGTCGTCGGTTTTGTATTCTGCGGAGATAACAGGAAGCTCTTTGCCCAGCTCAATGATGTGCTCGTATTTCTGCATCCAATCGTCAAAAAGTGCAAACTCTTCTATTATTTCCTGTTGTCGTTGTTCGATAGTCATTTCTAAAACTTGGGTCTACAAAGGTAGACATTGCTAGTTGCTTAACTGTTCTTACGCAGGGGTTGTTCTCATGAAAGCATCTGAGAGGCTTTTTTGACAGCCTCAATGAATATGTCGACCTCCTTGAGGGTGTTGTAACATGCGAATGACGCGCGTATTGTGCCAGGTATGCCCAGTGCATTCATCAGCGGCTCAGTGCAATGATGTCCGGTGCGCACGGCCACACCCAGTTGGTCGAGCAAAGTGCCAACATCGTAGGGGTGCAAGCCATCAATTAAAAATGAAATGACAGATGTTTTTTCTGCAGCAGTGCCTATCAGGCGCATTCCTGGCACTTCCAAGAGTCGCTGTGTTGCGGTCTTCGTAAGCAGATTTTCATGTGCTCTGATTGCATTCAATCCCAGCGAGTTGACGAATTCTATGGCACGTCCCAATGCAATACCGTCGGCGATGTTCGGTGTCCCTGCTTCGAATTTATAAGGAAGCTCATTCACCGAAAACGACTGGTATGAAACACTTTTGATCATCTCGCCGCCGCCTCTCCAGGCAGGCATGGCCTCTAAGATGGCTTTTTTACCATACAACACACCGATGCCTGTTGGACCATAAATTTTATGGCCAGAAAAAACGTAGAAGTCACAGTCCAACTGCTTTACGTCTACTTCAAAGTGAGACACTGCCTGTGCACCATCGATCAAAACACAAGCGTTTATATTTTTCGCTTTGGAAATGATTTCACCGATTGGGTTCACAGTTCCCAAACTATTCGAAACCTGGTTCACAGCAACCAGTTTCGGCTTTTTCTCTAGCAGTTGATCGTAAACCGCCATGTCGAGTGTGCCATCTGAAAGCACCGGAATGATATCGATGATACACCCGTTCTCTTCAGCAACCATCTGCCATGGGACGAGGTTCGAATGGTGCTCAAGTCCGGAAATTACAATGCGATCACCTTGCTTTAAATTCTTACGGCCCCATGTCTGCGCAACCAAATTGATTCCATCGGTGGTTCCATATGTGAAGATGATTTCTTCTCTGTGGGCATTCAGATGGTTGGCAATGATGGTGCGTGCGTTTTCATACGCCTCAGTTGCCAATTGCGCCAAATGGTGCGCTCCGCGGTGAATGTTGGCGTGATATGACGTGTAGTAGTTCGAAATGCAATCGACAACTGCATTGGGTTTTTGGTTCGATGCCGCATTGTCGAGATATACCAGCGGCCGGTTATTCACCTGTTGATTCAGAATTGGAAATTGCTCCCGAATGCGTTCTATGCTGTATTCTGTCATGTCAGATAAATCAAAAATTCTCTATTTCCATCGCCACCACTTATCGGACTATCGATTGTGCCTTGAATAGTATATCCGAGCGTTAACGCCGTTTTCTTAACTGTTTCAAGGGCTTTTAGTCGATCAGATTCTTTCTGAACGATACCGTTTCTTCCCAGCGCAGCAGGTCCAACCTCAAACTGCGGTTTTACCAGAGCGAGCACAGGAGTGTTTGTGTTTCTGAATTTCAGCAGTTCGGGGAGTACAAGTGTCAGGCTAATGAAAGACACATCTACCACAATGAAATCTACTTTGCCAATTTCTTCAAGTGGTGTATTTCGAATGTTGTGTTTTTCGAGATTTACCACCCGATCATCTTCCGCAATGATTTGCACCAATTGCCCATGTCCGGTATCCAATGCAAAAACCTTGGTTGCTCCTTTTTCAAGCAAAACTTGGGTAAAACCACCTGTGGAGGCGCCCACATCCATGCATGTTTTCGAATGAATGGAGGTTTCTAGTTTCCAATGATCAATGGCGGCGAGTATTTTCAAAGCGGCTCTAGAAACCCAAGGCATTGGTTCGCGAATAAGCGAAATCATTGCTTCTAAGTCGAATTTCTTGCCGGGCTTGTCGATAACTTTGCCGTCTACCGTAACCCCTCCCTCACGAATCAATACTTCTGCACGCTGTCTTGAGTTCACTAATTTTTTAGCAACGAGCAACTGATCAAGACGGTGCAATTCATTCATGAGTGCATCAATTGTTGAATCTTTTCGGTGCAATAGGTTTGCAGTCGTTCATCACTTAGCGTGGTGATGACATCAGCCAAGAATGCTTCAACCAATAATTTACGAGCCATGACTTCTCCAATGCCACGTGCTCGGAGGTAGAAAACAGCTTCTTCATCGAACTGACCTGTGGTTGATCCGTGGCTGCATTTCACATCGTCGGCATAAATTTCCAATTCGGGCTTGGAGAACATCGTCGCGGTATCATCCAATACGATGTTGGCATTCTGTTGAAACGCGTTTGTTTTCTGAGCATCTGGACGCACGAATACCTTACCGTTAAAAACAGCGGTAGCGTTTTCGCGCACTATGCCTTTGTATTTCTCATCCGATTCGCAGTTCGGAACCATGTGATCAACCATGGTGTGGTTGTCGACATGTTCTTTGCCACTTGGCAGGTATGCACCGGTGAGAGACGAATGACAGTTTTCTCCTGCCACACGAATGTTTAAATCATTTCGCACCCAGCTTGATTTCAAAGTCACTGTTGTAATGTCGAAACGACTGTCGCGGTCTTGTTTTGTCCAATCAACATGATGAAATGCGGTCTCATTCCCTTCTTGAATCTTATCAATTTTGAGCGCAGCATTTTTTCCAACGAATGCTTCCGTCACCACACTCGAAAATGTCGAATGCTCAGATCCGATATAATGCGTAAACACGTGCAGTGATGAAGATTCCTGCAGGGATAATACATTTCTGCTGAACGAAGCCGTGTTTTCTTCTGAGGTGAAGAACACCAGGTGTACCGGGCGGTCAATTTGGGCGTTTTTATCAACCTCAATTACCAACCCATCATTGAAGAAAGCTGCGTTTAGAGCTTCAAACCAATCTCCCTGGTGATTTGATAATGTCCCTAAAAGATTGTTTTCTGCGTTTTCGCCTGTGCGGCGGATGTTGAGGCCTGGATATGTCAATTCATCACTTAGATCGGCTCTGAAAAGGCCATCCACAAACACATACCGCAGACCACCGATGGCAATTTCCGGAAGATTTATCTGTGAGTTTCCATGGCTTTTCATCCACGAATGATTGATCACTTTCCCAACACGGGTATATTTCCAAGCTTCTGTTTTCGTGCCAGGGATGGCAAACTTGCTCAAGGTATCCCAAGCAGATTTACGCAATGTAGCATACGTTTCAGCACCTTGAAAAGCAGACGATATACTGCCAAGGAAAGCTGATTTTTTTTCGTCCTGCACGTTAACTGTTTCGGTAGTCATCATGCTGAAACCTCTTCTTTGATCCAATCATAACCTCGCGCCTCGAGTTCAAGAGCGAGTTCTTTCGAACCAGATTTAACAATTTTCCCTTTGTAAAGCACGTGCACAAAGTCAGGCACGATATAGTCTAGAAGTCGCTGATAGTGAGTGATAACGACAAAGCTGCGTTCCGGACTGCGCATTGCGTTCACCCCTTGAGCCACTATTTTAAGAGCATCGATATCCAAGCCAGAGTCGGTTTCATCAAGTATCGCCAACTTTGGTTCAAGCATCGCCATTTGGAATACCTCGTTGCGCTTTTTTTCACCACCCGAGAAACCTTCATTCACAGATCGGTTCGCCAATTTGCCATCCAATTCAACGAGTGCGCTACGTTCTTTTACCAGTTTCAGGAAGTCGCCTGCACTCATCGGCTCTTCACCTTTGTATTGGCGTATTTCGTTCACTGCGGTGCGCAAAAAGTTGATGTTGCTCACCCCAGGAATTTCAACTGGATATTGAAAAGCAAGGAAAAGGCCTTCTCTAGCGCGGTCTTCAGTGCTTAAATCCAAAAGGTCTTTATCACCGAAGGTGACACTTCCTCCTGTTATTTCGTAGTCTTCATTTCCAGCTAAAACGCTTGCAAGGGTGCTTTTACCAGAGCCATTTGGGCCCATGATAGCGTGAATTTCTCCTGGTTTAATATCGAGACTTAGTCCCTTCAATATTTCAGTGCCATCAATGTTGGCGTGTAGGTCTTTTATATGAAGCATAATGCGTTTGTAATCGTCAATAATGTTATCCAACAGATCCTTCGAGACTGATGGCGAGTAGTTTCTGGGCCTCTACAGCGAATTCCATTGGAAGTTTGTTCAAGACATCTTTGGCATAACCGTTCACGATAAGGCTGATGGCTTTTTCTTCGCTGATTCCGCGTTGCAGACAATAGAAGATTTGATCTTCACCGATTTTTGAGGTGGTAGCTTCGTGCTCAACTTTGGCAGAAGAATTTTTCACCTCTATGTAAGGGAAGGTATGCGCTCCGCAGTGATCGGTCATCAGCAGCGAATCGCACTGACTGAAGTTACGAGCGTTTTTAGCCGACTTGTTAATCTGAACCAGTCCGCGGTAGCTGTTTTGGCTATAACCCGATGAGATTCCTTTTGAAATGATGGTGCTATTGGTGTTTTTACCAATGTGAATCATCTTCGTTCCTGTATCGGCTTGTTGGCGTTTGTTGGTAACAGCTACAGAGTAGAATTCGCCAACTGAGTGGTCGCCTTTCAAGATGCACGAAGGATACTTCCAAGTAATCGCTGAACCGGTCTCAACCTGTGTCCATGAAATTTTCGATCTCAGATGGCAAATGCCTCGTTTGGTAACGAAGTTGAAGACACCACCTTTTCCGTTTTCATCTCCTGGGTACCAGTTTTGAACGGTGCTGTATTTTATCTCAGCATGGTCGAGAGCGATGAGTTCAACAACAGCAGCGTGCAATTGATTTTCATCGCGCGAAGGGGCTGTGCAACCTTCGAGGTAACTAACATAACTCGATTCATCGGCGATTACAAGGGTGCGCTCGAATTGACCTGTTCCCGCTTCGTTGATTCTGAAGTAGGTTGACAATTCCATCGGACATCTAACACCTTTTGGGATGTAACAGAACGAACCATCGGTGAATACTGCGCTATTCAAGGCTGCGTAGAAATTGTCGGTTTTTGGAACTACCGACCCAAGGTATTTCTTCACCAGCTCAGGGTGTTCCTGCACGGCATCGCTCATAGAGCAGAAAATGATACCCAGTTCTCCTAGCTTTTCTTTAAACGACGTGGCTACGGAAACAGAATCGAGCACAAAATCGACGGCGACTCCCGACAGGCGTTTCTGTTCTTCCATCGAGATGCCAAGCTTCTCCATGGTGCGGCGCAATTCAGGATCAACCTCATCGAGGCTGTTGAGTTGTGCTTTTTTCTTTGGGGCAGAATAATAACTTATTGCCTGAAAATCAGGTTTTTCGTATTGAACATGTGCCCATTCCGGCTCCACCATTTCACTCCAAATGCGGAAAGCTTCGAGTCTCCATTCCAACAGCCATTCTGGCTCATTTTTCTTCTGAGAAATTAAGCGAATGGTACCTTCGTTTAATCCTGGAGGAGCTTTATCTGATTCAATGTTTGTGGTGAATCCGAACTCGTATTCTTTTCCAGTTACGTGTTCGAGCAATTCATCATCTCCGGCGTATGCCATAATGCGATTAACTTTAAGATGGATTTAGATGGAGAAACTCTCTCCACATCCACAGGTTCTATTTGCGTTTGGGTTGCGGAAAACAAAGCCTTTCCCGTTTAACCCACCGGTAAATTCTAATTCAGTTCCAACGAGATAAAGGAAACTCTTTCGGTCAACAACGACTTTTACACCGTTGTCTTCGAAAATTTGATCCCCCTCTTTTATCTCTGTGTCAAAGTCGAGGTCGTACATCAACCCTGAACAGCCACCACCTTTCACACCAACGCGCACAAAGGCTTCTGCCGAATGAGACCCTTCGCTCAACAAATGAGCTACTTGTTCTCTTGCACTGTCGTTAACTTTTATCATAATTCTTCTAACAATCCAATGAATTCAATGTTGCAAAGGTATTGTCTTTTATTTAGAAATGGTCTAAATAAAGATGCAAAAAATACCTTTTTTGCGGTAGTCGGTCGATGATTTTGATGTTGCTCAACTCAAATCCATGTACATTTGCACCATGAGTGATACAACAAACATCAATGAATTGGGTGAGTTTGGCCTAATACAGAAGTTGACATCGAAATTTGAGCGTTTTAACAGCTCAACGATGGTAGGCATAGGCGACGACGCGGCAGTTGTGAATCAAGAAGAAGGGGTGATGTTGGTTTCAACCGATATGCTCACCGAAGGTGTCCATTTCGATATGATGTACGCACCTTTGAAGCATTTGGGTTATAAAGCGATAACGGTGAATCTTTCAGACATCGTTGCCATGAACGGACAGCCGAAACAGGTGTTGGTATCGATCGCCGTATCGAGTCGTTTCACGGTTGAAGCCCTTGAAGAATTGTACGAAGGCATACGTGCGGCATGCAACAACTACAAGGT
>JANRAA010000221.1 GCA_030728235.1 Flavobacteriales bacterium | reverse complement strand
CAACATGTCGTTCAGCTTCATTGAGAGTCATATCAAGCACCATTACCTCTCCTATTTCGGGTAGTTCGATGTATCCATCGCGTTCAACGAGGTATGTTGTATTTGGAAATACGGCGAACTGACGAGAATCAGACGTACCCGCAGTGATATCGAGCATTGCGGCACCACCATTTGAGAACAGGCGTAAGAGTATTAAATCGTTCACATTGATGCGATACTCCTCATTGAGCAAACTATCAGCAGGTGTATTGAATGCGTAATCGTGATCTGTTCTGAACATCACGTTTCGGTTGATGGTGCAACTACCGAGAGAGAGAATAAGAAACAGCGACATCGCCGCGAAATACCAATTTTTCATAAGTACAGTTACCTTCAAACATACAAAAATACATTTTTTGGAGGCAGCATTTCACGGCTTTCTTAATCTATCGCCACATTGGATCGAAAAATCGATAAAAGTCATTCACTACCTTTGTGCCATGGGAAAGACAGCAATCATAGGAGCGAGTTCAAATCCAAGTAGGTACAGCTACATTGCTACACAACGTTTAGCGGATGCAGGAGAGGAAGTATACCCTGTTGGACTTAAAACCGGGAAGATTGGCGATATCGACATTCTTGACGGGATGCCTGTTTTGGAAGGCATTGACACCGTGACATTGTATGTAGGCCCGGCGCATCAAGCTTATTGGACAGATTACATACTTTCACTAAAACCACACCGTGTTATTTTCAATCCGGGAACAGAGAACCAAGCTTTGTATGACATTCTTGGAAAAAATGGAATCAAGTCGGAAGTGGCATGCACGCTTGTCCTTTTATCGCTCAACACCTATTCACTATGAAACTAAAGGGTGAGTTTTGTCATTTGCGCGCCATTGAACCGCATGACGTTGACCACATTTTCAAGTGGGAAAACGACGTCGACAACTGGCTTGTAAGCGGCACTGTATCTCCTTTTAGCAGACAAGACCTCGAAGTTTACGTTCGACGCATACGCGACGTATATGCCGACCGACAGCTGCGCTTGATGATTTGCACCGAAGTAAAACCAGTAGGAGCCATTGACCTGTTCGATTTCGACCCCACTCATTTACGTGCAGGCGTAGGCGTTTTAATTGGTGAGCAAGGAGAACGAAGAAAAGGAATAGCGGCTGACGCATTGGGGTTATTGATGCAATACGCATTTGACGTTTTGCACCTCAATCAGTTGTATGCGAGCATCCCAGAAAACAACACCGCGAGCATTGCGTTATTCGAGCAGCTTGGATTTCAAAAAACAGGCTCTCGCCTGAAATGGTTGAAAACTTCAGAAGACTGGCTCGACGAGCACATGTACCAACTTTTTAACGACAGAAAATGAAACGTGTAGTTTGGGCATTGGTTATTTTGGCTCTGATTGGCATCGCTGGTTATGTGGTATATGGTAGGCTCAACAGTCCGGTTACTGCCTTCTCAACAGCACACAAAGACATTTTCATAGCCACGGGTAGTGAGTTGGATGATGTGGTCGACCTTTTGGTTCGCGACAGCATCATCGTTGACCAAGACGCCTTTCGTTGGATGGCGGAAAGTAAAAAATACACCGCCAACGTAAAGCCTGGAAAATACCGCATTCCGAAAGGCATTAACCTGAACAAACTCATCAACAAACTCAGGAGCGGCGATCAAGTGCCTGTGCGGGTTGTTTTCAATGCCATGCGGACCCCCGAGATGTTGGCGGGAAAGATAGCCTCTCAATTGGAAGTTGATTCAGTTTCGATGCTCGATGAATTGAAAAATCTTCGCTTGGCAGATAGTTTAGGATTTTCGAAAGAAGGATTCAGGACCATGTTCATACCCAACACGTATGAGTTTTGGTGGAACACCGATGCGCGTGGATTCATAAATCGCATGGCAAATGAGTATCGTATGTTTTGGAATGAAGATCGCAAGGCCAAAGCAGCCGAGCGCGGGTTATCGCAAACGGAGGTTGTTGTGTTGGCATCGATAGTACAAGCAGAAACCGCCAAGCGGGATGAAGCACCTAAGATTGCAGGGCTGTATTTGAATCGTTTGCGGATAGGAATGCCACTTCAAGCTGACCCTACCCTAATATATGCCGCCCAAGATTTTAGTATTCGCAGGGTTTTAGACATCCATAAAAACATCGATTCACCTTACAACACCTATCGCAATGCGGGGTTGCCACCGGGACCTATTAACTATCCCGATTTCAATTACATCGACGCTGTTTTGAATCCTGATCAGAACAAGTATTTGTACATGTGTGCGAAACCCGATTTCAGTGGCTATCACAATTTCGCGACAAACTACGACCAGCATTTGGTTTATGCCCGGCAGTACCAGCGGGCGTTATCGAATCAATGATCGCCATCCGCGTCAGCGAACCACGACATTAATTTTTGATGAATCACTTCTGCATCCAGACTTTGGTTCATTGCACCATCAAGACCTGAAGATTTCTTCGGGGCATTCTGATTCTCATCAGCAGTGATACCAGCAATAAATGGAACCTCTGTATTTGCCGCCGCTTTTCTTATCGATTCAGCGAATTTGGCATGTTCGCCATCTCCCAGGGTCGTATCTAGAAGCACCAAATCGTATTTCACCTTCGCCACACGATCGAGCAAAGCAGAAGCACTTGAAACACGATCGGCTTTATGACCAAGCACTTCAAGCGTTCTCTTAAGCACTGCCTGATGGATGTCGTTCTCTTCGGCAATGAGCACTTGCAAGTGATTTTTCCGCAGCCCAGGCATTTCTTGACGTCCACTTCGTTGATCAATCGTTTTCACAACTGTTTTACGAATTGTAGACATCAACTTCAGTTGTTTGATGGGTTTTGTCACATAGCTATTCCAAAGACCTTCGCCATCGGCGAGGATGGTGCCCGCCGTGCTCGAAACGATAATTATTGGAAGTTCATCGAGGTTGTATACCTCACGAATTTTTCTAGTCAACATCACACCATCGATGCCTGGCATTTGCATATCGACGATGCAGAAATCAAATTTCGATAAGTTGGGAAGAACCTCGAGCACCAATTCAGGAGAATTAAACGGCGTTGCTTGAATTCCGAACGACGACAGCTGTTTGATGAGTATTTTGAGGTTTGTTGTATTGTCATCAACCACCAGCGCCTTTAATCCATCGAGCACACCCAAATCAATGTCATCGGCAATACCCACTGTTTCGCCTACTACCAGTGTAAACACAAAGGTTGAACCCTTACCTGATGAGCTGTTGACCCATATTCGTCCGCCCATTGCTTCAACTAGCGTTTTACAAATCGCCAATCCCAATCCGGCGCCACCGTACTTTCTAGAAGTTGATGAATCGGCTTGAGTGAAAGAGTTGAAAAGCAGCGGGAGGACATCAGGAGCGATACCGATACCC
>JANRAA010000220.1:15379-18463 GCA_030728235.1 Flavobacteriales bacterium | reverse complement strand
GCCTCGGGAACATCTGTCGCTCCCCGATTGCTGAAGGCGTTATGAGAGATCTCGCCGAAAAGAAGAAGTGTGATGTAAAGGTCGACTCTTGCGGAACAGGCGGCTGGCATGCTGGAGAACATCCTGATCATCGGGCTGTGCAGACAATGACAACCATGGACATCGATATAAGTCAGCTGCGCGCGCGGAAGTTTATCGAGGCCGACTTCGATAAATTCGATCTGATACTGACCATGGATCGCTCAAACTTCAACGATATAATGCAGCTAGCAAAAAATGATGTGCATCGTGCTAAAGTAAAAATGGCTTTGCCTAAGGGCGATGTGCCCGATCCTTACTATGGGACTCTAAAAGATTTCGAAGCGGTGTATGATCTGCTGGTGCCAGCTATGGAACGTCATCTGAATGAATTGGTTGGCTAGTGAACTACCAAGTCGGACAACCAGGCGCTTGGTTTGGACCTCGGCCTGATTCGCGGACTTTCACTCCCTTGCACTGACGTGATCTAAAAATCGTGTATTTCACATGCACGTAGATATCAGCACCGTATTTCGGTGAAGAAAAGAATAAAGCACCCAGGTTATCTGTGCCGATAACAACGCTATTCAACCTAACCATCGCCCCGATCATCGGATCTTTCAGCTCGAAAAAACTGATGGGCAAAGCTGCTTCAAATCGCTTGATTTCATAGCGAGGGGTGATTGCCAAGGATGATGCCCTTTGAACGCCAAGGGCTCGCTTGAATGGGGCACCGAGAACAAGTGAACCATTCATATATACGTTCTTAACGACTTGATAATCGATCTGGGAACTGAGTGCAGCCGGCAGCCAAACCCGCATTGAACTGGCCTTGTTCTCTTCCAAAACGGGGAGGTTATCGGCAACTATGGCTGCTACTTCAGCTATATCTTTTGGATTTTCATCCGTATACCCTTCCCATGTATACGAGGTGGTGTTCTCATCAAATTGATCGGCATAAAAATCATCTTTGAAGCGCACACTCCCTACATCCAGCAAAGCCACTGATACTTTATACAGGTAGTCGCACTTCTTGCATCCGCTTTGGCGCGAATGAGGAGTATACCCTGATATATCTTTCTTTGATTTCTTGTACGTAAAACCCACGTCAAACGCCCATCCGCCGCCTGTATTCCATCCTGCATCGCTCACTCCGTATCGTCCAGAAACCCGCTGTGTTATAAGGTTGCTTGAATCGGGAACCGTGAAATACCAATCGTTCAACCGCAAACCAACTCCTGCCAATCCGAAAAGCTTCTTCACATGCACTCCGCCGGTAATCATGTCGCGACCGTCCTGCTTTAGGATAGTACCATAGGCCAATCCTACTTCTGCCCAGCTGAGTCCGGTAACGCGGACGTCTGTTAATCTGGTTTCAGTGCCTTGATAAGGCAGATACTGAAAGCCTTCTGTGAGGTAGGTTGCGAATTTGTTTCCGATATTCCGTGCATCAACCGCAGATCGAACGCCTGTATGCAGCGCCCCTGCATGTTTGCCAATCTGAAAACTGACGCTTGGACCTTGAGCTAAAACATCAACATAGGCCGAAAAAGGAGCATTACCGGGGTTATAAGATGGATTGACACCATCGAAACTCGATGGATTAAGGAATGATACACTGCCTGGAAAATAGGCGTAGTCGTTACGAGCAAAAACACTTGCCCCTACCAAATGGATATCCATAAACGCCTTGGAATCGACAATAGACGACGGATTTAGCAGCAAACTATTCGTTGGTGAGTAGTTGCTGATGCCAATGCCTATGCTTTCTTGTCCAAAAAGGTTTAAACTGAAAACGACAAATATGCCTAGTAGAGCAGATTTCAAAAGTAACGGGTTCTTAGTTTAATACGGCGAACAGGGGTAGTTTGTTGCCTCCCCACAAAGTTAATGAAGTCGGTTTTAAAATTCTATTCAGCTTTTGAGAAAACTTGGTTGTCGAGCACCGGACTTTTCGGCAGATCGATTACCAAATAGGGTCTGCCGACGGTGATGTGACAGCTATTGCACGAATTCATTAGTCCGCGATAACCCAACACAAACGCTATCTTATCTTTCTTCTCCAATTGATTTTCAAGCAGCTCTATCTGTGGCAGCGCCATCGATTGCATCAGTTCACTTACATTCTTGCCACGGCTAACAACGTTTCTGCTAACGATATCTTCCATGAACTCCTCGAGCTCATGCAGATACAAATTGGTGAGTTCTTCGTTCTCTTCGATGCCCGCAAACCAAAGCTTGTTCATGTAGATTTGCAAGTAGTGCATCCCTTCTGCCAACTCATAAGATCGCTCCAACTCTTGCACTCTGTATAGTGCAGAGTCAAGTTGCGAGGTGGTATCGCTGATCTTCGATTTCAAATTGACAACTGTCACGAAGTTGAATCCGACAAATGCGGCAACCAGTGCCAGAACAATGAGCAGGGAACTTTTCAAAATATGCAGAGTTTAAGACAACAAAGAAAAGGCAGATTGATCAATTGAACCATACCTCAATCATGGGATATTGACCGCTGTTTAATAACCTTTTCAGGATCTAAAAGTTCGATTTCGAAGCGGACAGGTGTGTTCGGGGGCACAATGCCTTTTCCACTACCTCGCTCACCAAAGGCAAGGTCAGATGTCAACCATATCTCTTTTTTCCCTCCAATACGCATATTGCTCACTCCTATCTCCAGTCCACGGATCACTTGATCTGGCTTGCCATATTGGAAATATATCCAACTTGCACTGTCTGTAGCAGCATCAAATAAACTGTCGTTCAAGAAATAACCATGAAAACCAAGTACCAGATCCATTCCTGCTACTACCGGAATTCCATCGCCTATTTCTAACTCACGCTGCCATGTTCCGAGATATTCTTTCACATCCGCGGTGATGCCGCGACGCTCAAATTCTTTGCTCAAATACTGTTGCTCCTCCATTCTTCGCTCGCGGATGGCCTTTTCACGACTTTCGAAATACGTTTGAGAATCCATGACCTGTCGAATCGAGGTCATGACATGTATCGTCGCTGTATCTGCAATGCGATATCCGTCGACTTCGTATTCATTGAAAATGCTGCTTT
>JANRAA010000220.1:0-15369 GCA_030728235.1 Flavobacteriales bacterium | reverse complement strand
CTGTAAGGCATGATCCATTGGATGCTATCTCCTGCAACCGTTGATTTCAAAAACCTCTCTTCAAAGTTGCCTTGCTGGAAGGGTTGATCGATCGGAAATATTTCAGACATCGTCCAATAATCGTCGTTTTTCCCATCCCGCGAAGCGGATGTTACAACGAGTGCAAAGGTTGATGCCGCCAATGTAACCTCCCCATCTCCAAAAGCGAGTAACTTCTTTCCAACCCCGTCTCCCTGATCTTCATATCCATCTGGAAATTGAGTGCAAGCACTGAGCAGTAAAGCGAAGAAAAACAGCTTCCTCATAACCCACGAACTACATGGACGTCGATCAATAAAACAGCGTCTTGTGGTATGCGTTCAATGTCACCTGTAAACCCATACCCAAGTCGTGATGGCAAGATTCCGCGTGCCTTATCACCCACCCGCATGCGCTGAACGAGCTCGTGCATGCCGGGCATTTCATCACTCTCTTCAACACTAAACATACGCGTCCCTGTAAGATCGCTGGAATAGCATAATGTACTGTCTAATAAATAGATGGAGTAGTTAACTTCAATCTTTGATCCAAATGAAATCGAGTCACCTTCTCCAGTGTGATCAATCACATAGCGCAGTCCGGTTGGAGATTTTTGCATACCCAAATTGAGTGAATCGTTGTAGTGCTCGATGGTAGAGTTCTCACGCTCAACTTTCTTTCTATTGTAGGCAATAAGGTCTTCTTGTATTTCAGCTTGACTAACATGAACCTGCTGTCTTTTTTCATCATGACACCCTGATGCCTGAAGGGCCAAAAGCGACAAAAGAATCAAGAAATTTCTCATAAAGTGTATGTTAGCTGTTCTTGGTTTTCAGGAAGTAAATCTTGCAATTTCTGCAACACAACATCGATGTTTTCGGTGCTAATTCCTCCCGCAGCATTGAAATGTCCACCCCCACTGAAATGCGCTCGCGCAAAGGTGTTGACATCGAAACTACCTTGTGATCGGAACGATAGTTTTACTTCGTTATTCCCTTCTCGGACGAATATTGCAAAATTCACCCCTTTAATTGAAAGCGCCTGATTGACAAGTCCTTCAGTATCTCCTGATCGATAGTTGAATCGATTGAGTTCTTCTTTCGTAAGGCTCACAATGGCAGCATGATACTGTTCAAAAACCATAAGTTTTTCACTTAAAGCATAACCTACCAAACGCAGGCGGTCAAGCAAATTGGTATCATATACATTGCGGTGTATCTGAGCGTGGTCAACGCCCTTTCGAATCAAATCTGCAGCGATTTCGTGTGTTTTCGGGGTGACCGAAGGAAAGCGAAAACTGCCTGTATCGGTCATTATGCCGCAATACAGACAAGCACCTATGTTCTCATCTATTTTGTCGGCATCGCCCATGGCTTCTATGAACATATAAACCATCTGGGCAGTAGAACACATGGTAGTATCTGAAAACAGTACCGCCGGAAATGTTTCTGGCTGATGGTGGTGGTCAATCATGATGCATGGCGACTCCAATGTATTGAGAACGGCAGCCATACCTGTACCTGTGCGAGAACGTGTGTTGTAATCGAGGGCAAACCACAAATCGGCATCCCGAAGGGCCTTTTCACAAACTTCTGAAGACTTGTTAAAAAACAGGGTCTCATTTGAGCCCGGAATCCAATCTAAAAACTCAGCGGCAGGATCTGGCAATACCACGATGGCCTGCTTTCCTAACTTCCTCAAATACAGACAAAGTCCCCAAACAGAGCCTACTGCATCGCCATCCGGAGATTTGTGCGCCGTTATAACAATGTTGTTGGCTTCATGTATGAGCCCTTTGGCTCGATTTATCAATGTCTGATCCACGCGTTTTCGATTTCGCCAAAGATACATGTTGTGGCGGGAATGGTGTTGTTTGAGTCGGTGATAGCCTTACTTTTGTAACATGTACACGAAATTGATTCTCAAATTGGCATTCGTAATCGCTGTGGCCGCTGTCCTGGTTGGGTTTGGGGAGCATAAGTTTTACTTCTCGCGAACCACTATTGAGCAGAATGCCTTGATGAATCGGTACGAAATCACAATGCGCTTTTTTACAGATGACCTAGAACGAGCACTGTCGACAGAAGATGAAAAGGTGCGCTTCGCGGATGACCCCTACGATCCAAGCTTTGACTCTGAAGTTGAAGATTACATCAGAAAGCATTTCTTTATCCGCATCAACAACGAAAATATTCAGTGGAGATATTTGGGGAAACAGGTTGAATCCGACATCACGTGGTGCTATGCTGAGATCAACAACATCCCTCCAACCAACATTTTGGAGATCAAAAACACATCTCTTTTTGAACTCTTCGATGAACAAGTGAATGAGGTTGCTTTAAAAATCAATGGCCGACAGCATCGGATGATGTTAACTCGCCAAAAACCGTCTGAAGTGATTACAAATTGAGGATGACGAAAAAAGAAAAGGCCACATATATCATGACGGAACTGGAACGTTTGTACCCTGAAACGCCCATACCACTTGATCATTTCGACGCTTACTCGCTATTGATATCGGTCTTGCTTTCTGCTCAATGTACCGATGAACGGGTAAATAAAATCACTCCGCTGCTTTGGGAAAAGGCGCGGACACCTCAAGAAATGGTGCTGCTCACCGTCGACGAAATCCGAGAGATCATTCGTCCTTGTGGGTTGTCTCCCGCCAAATCAAAAGCGATTCACCGGCTATCAGAAATGTTGTTGGAATCACACGACGGCCAGGTTCCAAATACTTTTGAGGCGCTGGAAGCATTGCCCGGGGTCGGACATAAAACAGCCAGTGTTGTGATGTCGCAAGCGTTTGGAGTACCCGCCTTTCCTGTCGACACCCACATTCACCGGTTGATGTTCCGCTGGGGGCTGACTTCTGGTAAAAACGTCGACGTCACAGAAAAAGATGCGAAAGCTTTGTTTCCTCGTGAAAAATGGAACAAGCTACACCTGCAAATCATTTTTTACGGACGTGAATACTCTCCTGCACGCGGCGCAAGAATGGATAAAGATTACATCACCGTTGCGATTGGTCGTAAATCTGAAATCGCCAAACTCAAGTCGATATGAAGCAAAAGAGAGGATTCAGGAATAAATACCGCCAAGGAATGCCTTTTCCTGAGCGTTTGGTAAAGGATGTCCGCTCTTTTGCTGCCGATCTCGCTTCGCGGATATCAAACAAAGGCAAACTTCCTGTCATCGTTGCTTGGCCAGACTACCCGAGCAAGAAGACGACGATTTATAAAATCGCACGACAGCTAAAAATGCGGCTGACAAACAAACCACTTTCTGGAGCTGCCGTATACCTCTTTTTTGAAGATGCAACCGAAAAATCGCAGATCACAAACAACGAAATTTCATCGTTGGGCAAAGTGCTCAACGCACGATGCGCCGATATCTCGAAACGCAAGGTAGACGCCGTTCTACAAGATGTGTTCGGCTTCAACACTTTCATCGACCCACGTACTTTTCAAGGCACCGCAGTAGAAAAAAGCGATGCCAACGCTATGCACGACGGCAGGTATGTTGAATGTCCACTGCAAGACTTGAAAGACGGGGCCATCTATCAACGAATCATCGATAACAAAACGGAAGAAGGCTTTGCCCTCGACTACCGCGTAGCAGTAATAGGCAGTCAAATAGCTGTTGTTTACGCGAAATACAAAAAGTGGGACGTTCGGTTCACCAACGAAGTGGTACTTAGCCGCTTACTCGACCCTCTTTCGGTTTTCTCAACCATAGAACAGGCCAATATCTTGAAGTTTTGTCAGAAAATGGAAGTCGACTTTTGCGAGTTAGACATCCTAAAAGACAACAACGACGGGCGTTCTTACATTATCGACGTGAACACAACACCGTACGGGCCACCGGCAGGATTACCACCAATAGACGTTGCCACATCGGTAGCATTGCTAGCCGATGCCTTCAAACAAAACTTCGTAATCTGAGATTATTTCTCGGTACCGAACTTATCAATCACACTCTGAGTAACCCCTGTATTTGAGAATCCTCCGTCGTGGAAAAGGTTCTGCATGGTTACATAGCGCGTGAGGTCAGAGAACATAGCAACGCAGTAGTTTGCACATGATTCAGCATCAGCATTTCCAAGCGGACTCATTTGCTCAGAGAAAGAAATGAATTCATCGAATCCTTTTACTCCACTACCAGCAGTTGTTACCGTTGGCGATTGAGAAATGGTATTCACTCGCACTTTCTTTGCTGTGCCGTAGTGATATCCGAAGCTACGGGTGATGCTTTCAAGCAATGATTTAGCATCTGCCATGTCGTTGTAATCAGGGAAAATACGCTGCGCAGCGATGTACGTCAACGCCACCACAGAACCCCATTCATTCAACGCGTCTTTTTCCATTGCTACGTGCAAGGTTTTGTGCAACGACATCGCGCTCACATCCAACGTCTGATGATACCATTCGTACTTCAAATCGGTGTAGTGACGGTTTTTACGCACGTTCGGCGACATGCCGATTGAGTGCAAAACGAAATCGATCTTTCCGCCAAAATGCTCCATGGCCTTGTCGAAAAGATTCTCTAGATCTTCAACACTCGTTGCGTCAGCAGGAATAACAGGAGCATTGCCAATTGCAGCCGACAAATTATTGATCTCTCCCATGCGCATAGCGATTGGAGCATTTGTCAATACGATTTCAGCACCTTGGGCGTGAGCCACTTCGGCAACTTTCCATGCGATCGACATATCGTTGAGGGCTCCGAAGATGATCCCTTTCTTTCCTTTCAAGAGTTGATTTGACATCGTAGATGTTTTAGATTCGTTTCGGGGGTAAAGCTAATAGAATTCGACAATATGTCGCCACTTCACCGTCCTGTTAGCGTTCACTTTTTGTCCAATACCGATCTGGAAAAACCTTCCCTGGATTCATAATTAACTGTGGATCAAATACTTTCTTCAAACTCCACATCAATTGAAGGGTGCTTTCTGAAAAAGCGATATCCATGTAGTTTTTCTGCACATGCCCTATTCCATGCTCCCCACTCAACGTGCCTCCCAAACCTACTGTTAGCTCAAAAATCTCTTTGATAGCCATTGGCAATGAGTCGTTCCATGTTTGCTCATCGAGCTCACCCTTTAAAATATTGACGTGTAAATTCCCATCGCCAGCATGTCCGTAACACACCGACCTAAATCCATACTTGCTCCCGATCTCTTTCACACCTGCCAGCAAATCTGGCAATCTAAAACGCGGCACAACGGTATCTTCTTCCTTATAAATACTCGCTGCTTTTACGGCTTCTCCAACTCTGCGGCGTAAGAACCAAAGGGCGTCTTTTTGCGCTTGACTATCAGCGAAAAGAATCTCGCCAGCGCCGTGGGCTTCGACAACCGACATGATGCGTTCACATTCAATCATCAGCGGTTCTTCCTGATTACCGTCGACCTCTACGAGCAGATGCGCTTGGGTATGGTTGTCTAGCTCGATACTATTCGACCCAGTGAACTTCATTGCCAGTTCAATGGCATCGCGTTCCATGAACTCCATTGCGCTTGGAGTTACTCCTGCTTTAAAGATCGCAGCCACGGCAGCACATGCATTGATCGCTGAGTCAAACGGAATGAGCATCAGCAGGTTTTTTGTTGGTAGTGGAATAAGCTTCAACGTCGCCTTTGTGATTACTCCCAAAGTACCTTCGCTGCCTACAAACAATTGGGAAAGGTTGTACCCTGTAGAGTTTTTAAGCGTGTTGGCTCCCGTGTGCATGATATCTCCATTTGGAAGAACCACCTCCAAATTCAACACCCAATCTTTTGTCACACCATATTTCACCGCTCGAGGTCCACCCGAATTTTCAGCGAGGTTCCCTCCTATCCAACACGTGCCACGACTTGCGGGGTCGGGTGCATAGTACAATCCCTTTGCGGCAACTGCTTCTTGAAGTTCTTGGACAATCACTGCTGGTTCAACGATTACTTGCATGTTATTTTCATCGATCTCAATGATGTTGTTGAAACGCTCCATCGACAATCCAACGCCACCTTGCAAGCTGAGAGCGCCGCCGCTTAAACCTGTGCGCGCGCCCAAAGGAGTAACAGGAATGTTGTGCTCACTGCAATATTTTAAGATCGCACTCACATCCCTGGCGCTGCCAGGACGTAAAACAACTTGAGGAGGAAAAACCAAATCTTCAGTCTCATCGTGACCATATTCACGGCATCGTTCTTGGTCTGCAAAGCAGTGATTCCCGCCTACTATGGAGGAAAAAAACCGCAAGTGTGTTTCTTCTAAAGTTTGGTACATGAATCGAATATCTTTAATTCGCGACTGGGAATCCATATATTCGAACTCCTGTTCAAAGATAAATTGTAAGTGCACATGAAGAAATCATTTCTACTACTAACCGCAATATTCTTCGTTATTGCGACAAATGCCCAAAAGAAAGAGCTGACCAACGACCTCATTTGGTATTCTGGCGAATTTAAAACCGAATATGTTAGCGGACTGCGGTCGATGAACGATGGAGTGCACTACACCAGCCTTGAATACAGCGAAGCCAATGGCAGTGAAATCGTGAAATACGCTTACAGCACAGGCGAAAAAGTGGGTGTTATCGCCTCATCGAAGTCTATTTTTGGAAAAAGTGAAACAGGCATCGACGACTATGAATTTAGCGCCGATGAATCGAAATTGTTGATTTCTACGGATACAGAATCGATATACCGCCATAGCTCACGCGCTCAGTATTACGTCTTCAATATAGAAAAAGCGAAAGCCTTTCCATTGGCTGACGCCGATAAGGGCAAGCAGCGTTTGGCAACCTTCTCTCCCGATGGCGAAAAAGTGGCTTTTGTCCGGAAAAACAACCTATTCATTTCTGATTTGAAGTACCGTACTGAAGTGAAAGTTACTTCAGATGGTGTAGACAACAAAATCATCAATGGCGCTACCGACTGGGTTTACGAAGAAGAATTCGGTTTCGATCGCGGATTTTACTGGTCGCCAAAAGGAGATCGCATTGCGTATTACAAGTTTGACGAATCAGAAGTGAAACAATTCCAAATGGCCATGTATGGCGATTTGTATCCTGAGCAATACACCTTTAAGTACCCGAAAGCCGGAGAAGCGAATAGCATAGTCAATATATATGTATACGATGTTACAGCGAACACGTCGCGGATGGTGAATACTGGCAGCGAGACTGACATCTATTTTCCGCGAATCAAGTGGACCAAAAACAACGACGAATTGTGCATCATGCGCATGAATCGCCATCAAAACCACCTCGAATTTTTGTTCACCAATTTGAGAGACAATGGTCCGTTTGAAATATCTACTCGCGTGGTATACAGCGAGAAATCAGACACATACATTGATATTAACGACAACCTCATCTTCCTTGCCGATGGCAAGACCTTTTTGTGGAACTCAGAGCGTGATGGCTACAACCACATCTACCAATTCGACACCGATGGAAACATGGTACGTCAAATCACAAGTGGAGATTGGGACGTGATCGACTTCTACGGATACAGTGAGGCCACCAAAACCATTTTCTACTCGAGTTCTGAAGTTTCAGCAATGGAGCAGCACGTGTATTCTCAGGGTATAACCAAGAAAAGTGGAAAACAATTGAGTGAGCGGAAAGGTACCAATTCAGCCGCGTTTAGTTCGACATTCGACTATTACATCAACTACCACAGCGATGCCAACACACCTTATTATATAACCTTGCACAACAGCAAAGGGAAAGAGATTCGGATGTTGAAAGACAACAAAGCGTTGAAAGAAACCCTCGCCGGATATGCCACCAGCAAGAAAGAGTTCTTCACCTTCACGAACTCAGCAGGTGTTGAATTGAACTGCTGGATGATTAAGCCAGTGAACTTCGATGCGAGCAAGAAATACCCCGTTTACGTGAGCATTTATGGCGGCCCAGGCCACAATACAGTTACCGACGCTTGGGGAGGTCGTGACTACCTTTGGCATCAGATGTTGGCAGAAAAAGGATACATGGTAGTGAGTTGCGACCCACGTGGCACAATGTACCGAGGACGAGACTTTAAGCACTCAACCTACCAGCAACTGGGCAAACTAGAGACCGAAGACTTTATTGACCTAGCGAAACATCTTGGAAAACAGACATACGTTGATGCCAACCGCATTGGGATTCAAGGCTGGAGCTACGGCGGCTATATGACATCACTTTGCATGACCAAAGGCGCTGAATATTACAAAATGGGAATTGCTGTGGCGCCAGTAACCAACTGGCGTTATTACGACAGCATCTACACCGAGCGATTTATGCGCACACCACAAGAGAATGCAGAAGGTTACGACGACAACTCACCTATCAACCACGTGAACTTGCTGAAAGGTAAATTCCTCCTCGTGCATGGCAGTGCCGATGACAACGTGCACTATCAAAATAGCATGGAAATGGTTGACGCCATGGTGAAGGCCAACAAGAAGTTTGATTTGTTCATCTACCCGAACAAAAATCACGGTATTTACGGAGGCAACACCCGACTGCATTTGTTCAATATGATGCTCGACTTCGTAGAAGAAAACCTTTAAAACCAATGATTCAGCATGTGTGCACCTCGTGGTTGGGCACATTTAATTATTGTTATATTTACGCCAATTCAATACTCAAACCTGTACTATGAGCCAAAATGACGTTATTTTCAAGGGACACCCTCAGGGATTAAGTACCCTATTCTTTTCCGAAATGTGGGAGCGCTTCTGCTATTATGGAATGCGCACCTTACTTACCTTGTATTTGGTAAAGTCGCTACTAAAAGGAGACGCTGAAGCAAGTTTGATGTACGGAGCGTACACTGCGCTTGTTTATGCTGCGCCGGTATTAGGTGGACGCATGGCCGACAAATTTTTAGGATACCGCTACGCGATTCTTTTGGGTGCCGTGCTTATGTCTATTGGGGAATTTATGATCCTTGGTGGTGACGAATCATGGCTTCTCATTGGAATGGGAGCAATCATCGTAGGAAATGGATATTTCAAGGCAAACATCTCTACCATTGTTGGAAAACTGTATGGTGATGGTGACGGACGTCGTGACTCAGGATTTACCATCTTCTACATAGGTATTAACGTTGGTGCGGCTTTGGCGACATCAGTAGTAGCTTATGTTGGAGAAACATACGGATTCGACAAGGGATTCGGATTGGCTGGTATCGGTATGATGGCTGGTGCTTTGATTTTTTGGTCTGGCCGAAAAAAATATGCTGCCGCCCCTGGATTGGAATTCCGCGAAGAAGGTTTGAAGAAAGTAGCTGGGCCTTTGAACATGATTCACCTAATCACCATTGGTTCAATTCTCTTGATTCCTGTGTGCTACTTTTTGATCTCCAAGAACACTTTTGTGATGAATCTTGAAGGTACACCTTTCGCAGGTCTGGTTGATAACCCTGCGGAATTTAACTTCCCATTGATGATGATCTTGCTTTGTTCATTGTTCTTCTATGTTGCGTTCAGCTTGATTCGCGCTGGTGCTAAAGAAGGCAAAGTATGGCGCGACCGCATGATTGCACTGGTAATATTCATGGTTATCAATGTTGTTTTCTGGGCATGTTTTGAGCAAGCTGGCACTTCTCTAACTCTTTTTGCCGATCGCAACGTAAGTCGTGACATCCTCGGATGGACCATGCCTGCAAGTATGACGCAGTTCTTCAATCCGCTATTCATCATCATCTTTGGAACTATATTCTCAGTGATGTGGGTGAAATTGGATAAGATGGGCAAAAACCCTAGTATTCCTATCAAATTCGCATTGGGTATCTTCCAGTTAGGATTGGGATTCTTAGTAACCATTATCGGAGCTCAAATGGCTACCGAATACATGGTTCCACTTTTGACTTTGGTATTCCTTTACCTATTGCATACCACTGGAGAATTGTTCCTCTCACCTATCGGGCTATCAATGGTAACTAAACTTTCACCGAAGAGCATGGCTGGAACAGCTATGGGTGGATGGTTCTTGAGCTTCGCTATTGCAAACTATGTGGCAGGTGGTATTGCTACATTAACAGGCGGACATGGTGACGATGGTGTTGCTCTCACGCTCTCTGAAGGATTGGATAAATACACCTCTGTATTCTCAAATCTTGGTTTTGTATTGATCGGATTCTCGGTGCTAATCGTCATCCTCAGCAAACCCCTCAACAAGCTTATGCACGGTGTTGTATAACATCGCTTAACATCTTTCAAGAAAAGAGCACCCCTTTAGGTGCTCTTTTTTTTGCATCTTTGAAAACGGAACATTTTTTGATTTGTCCGTATACCCGAATAAAAATTAGATCAATGAAACATCTACTCATCGCTTTTAGCATGCTACTATCAGTCGCGACAGTCGCGCAAACAGCTGAAATAAACTGGATGACTATTGAAGAAGCTGTTGCTGCTCAAAAGAAAACACCAAAGAAAATTGTGATCGACGTTTACACACAATGGTGTGGACCGTGTAAAATGATGATGAAGAACACCTTCACCAATCCAGATGTGATCGGGTACATCAACAAAAATTTTTACGCTGTAAAATTTGATGCTGAATCGGCGAAAGATGTAACCTTTAAAGGAACCGTATATAAAAACTCAAGCTATAACCCAGCTGCCACAGGCAGAAATGGTGTTCACGACTTCGCTCGCGCGCTGAAAGTTAGTGCCTATCCGACGCTTGTTTACCTCGATGAAGATTTGAATATGATCGCCCCTATTAAAGGTTATCAGACACCCCAGCAAATAGAACTTTACTTGAAGTTCTTCGCTTCAAACAAATATCAAACAGTGAAAACTCAGCCAGAATGGGAAGCTTATCAAGCAGCATTTAAACCTGAGTTCAAATAATCTGTTATACATTCGAAAAGGCTCTCTTTTGAGCCTTTTTTTTTGAAACTTTTTAACGTGTGTTTAGTATAAAGTTCAGCATGAATTCTTGCTATATTGCACACCGATTCACCCAATAAAAAAACAAGCATCCCAATGAGCGAAATCGCGCGGATTATCTTGGATGGCATTGAGTACGAACTCCCGGTTTTTGAAGGAACCGAAGGAGAAAAAGCCATCGACATTTCAAGCCTCAGAGCAAAATCTGGTTACATCACGTTGGATTCTGGTTACAAAAACACAGGATCTACAAAAAGCTCCATCACTTTTTTGGATGGTGAAAAAGGTATTCTGCACTACCGTGGATACCCAATTGAGCAACTTGCCGAAAAAGCGAGCTTTCTTGAGGTGTCTTATTTGTTGATCTATGGCGAATTGCCAAATACAGATCAACTGGAGTGGTTCACAAACAGCATAACAATGCACACGCTTGTGCATGAAGATATGCGCCGCTTCTTTGAAGCGTTCCCTACTGGGGCTCACCCAATGGGTATCTTGTCGTCTATGATCTCAAGTCTTTCTACGTTCTATCCGGAGTCGCAAAACCCGAATCGTCCGTACAAAGACATCGAGAAAACTATACACCGCTTGATCGCGAAGATGCCTACGTTGGCCGCTCAAGCGTTTAAAAACTCTCAGGGTCATCCTATCAACTACCCGAACAACAAGCTTTCATACACTTCGAACTTCTTGCATATGATGTATGCACTACCTTCGAATGACTATGAGGTAGATCCTGTGGTTGAAGATGCACTCAACAAACTATTGATTCTTCACGCTGACCACGAACAAAACTGTTCGGCATCAACTGTACGCATCGTAGGTTCTTCTCAAGCCAACCTCTACTCTTCTGTATCTGCCGGTATCGCCGCCCTTTGGGGTCCACTTCACGGTGGTGCTAACCAAGAAGTAATCGAAATGCTTGAAACCATCAAAGCTGATGGCGGTGGTTTGCAGAAATGGGTTGACAAAGCCAAAGACAAGACGGATTCTTTCCGTTTGATGGGCTTCGGACACCGCGTTTACAAAAACTTCGACCCGCGTGCGAAAATCATCAAGAAAGCTGCCGACGATGTTTTGGCGAAGCTTGGTGTTGATGATCCAGTGCTAGACATTGCAAAAGAACTCGAAGAAGTGGCTTTGAAAGATCCTTACTTCATTGAGCGTGGTCTATACCCGAACGTAGATTTCTACAGTGGTATAATCTACCGTGCATTGGGTATCCCAACCGACATGTTCACTGTGATGTTCGCCATCGGACGTCTGCCAGGATGGATCGCTCAATGGAAAGAAATGATTGAAGCTGGTGACCCAATCGGTCGTCCGCGACAAATTTATACCGGTGCAACAGCTCGAGATTACGTAGAATTGAAAAACCGTTAATATCTTTGGCCTCCGAAAATTCGGAGGCCTTTTTTTTATATCATGACTGAAGGATACGTAACTACCAACATCGATAGCGCCATTGCGACCATTGAGTTCTTCCACCCACAAAGCAATTCATTGCCAGGAACCCTGCTTGCAGGCATAGCCGATGCTATCAATGTTGCTGGGAAAAACGACGACGTTAAAGTAATCGTCTTGCAATCTGCTGGCGAAAAAGCCTTTTGCGCGGGTGCCAGCTTCGATGAATTGGTGAGCATTGATGATGAACCTACCGGACAAAAATTCTTTTCAGGATTTGCGAATGTGATCAACGCTGCGCGGAAATGTCAGAAACTGATCATCGGTCGTGTGCACGGAAAAGCTGTTGGCGGCGGTGTCGGTCTAGCTTCTGCTGTAGATTACTGCCTCGCAACATCAAACGCTTCAGTCAAACTGAGTGAGTTGGCTGTAGGTATCGGTCCATTTGTGGTAGGCCCTGCCGTAGAGCGAAAAATTGGCACCAGCGCCATGAGCCAATTGGCAATTGATGCAACGTCATGGAGAAGCGCTGAATGGGCTGCACAACGTGGTTTGTATGCAGAAATATTCAATACTACTGAAGAATTGGATGAGGCTGTAGCCAAACTAGCGAATCGCTTGGCTAGCTCGAACCCTGAAGCTATGGCGATGCTGAAGAAAATCTTCTGGCAAGGGACAGATCATTGGGACACTCTCCTTGCTGAAAGAGCAGGAATGAGCGGAAAACTGGTGCTCAGCGATTTTACACGGAACGCTATCGCTCAGTTTAAAGCGAAGTAGCGGATTTATTGTAGACATCGATGGCCATCCAACGAGCGTCGCGAATAGGTTCTACCAATAAGAAGCTTCCACCTCCCATCAACACTCCCAATAACATGGCGGGTGTAAATCGGAATGCCGATTCTCCGAGTCCAACAAATCCACTCGTAAACAACCCAGCTCCCGACAATTGAAGTCCGACCTGGCACCATTGATACGTGCGTGAGCGCTTCAAATGGCCTATCGCCTCAGCATTGCTCGCCAAATCAAGACGTAGGTTTGTATAATTTACGCGATTGGCGATACCTTCTTCGTTTGTGTAGAAATCTATTCTTTGGCCTGACGCTAAACCTTTTTGAGGTTTTCTCGATCTATTTAATCCTGGAAGAGCTGCACCATACACCTTCATATCAACTTCTTCGAAAAGTGAAATGGGCGTTTTTTGGAATCGAAATGCCCAATGCTCCTCCCCTTTTTTCAAATCAGAAACATTGATGAAATATCCATTTTGATTTTTCACGGCAGCTATTTCATTGGTGCAGAAAAAGCCAACATTCGTTTTAAAACCAGTCTCTTTGAGAATTTCTGATCTGTACTGAATATCTTTTACAAAGATAGATTCACCGCGGGATAGCAACACAAAATTGTCTTGTGAAGCAGCAATGAATGGCATGAAAAGAAACCACAGTAAAACTGCGCGCATAGAGGTCTTTTTTGTTCTTCAACGAACGAATGACCGCTTGGTTTCAATTAGATGATCAATTTCCCTTTGGATCAATGCGCTTAAATCTTCAGGCTTCTCCCAGGTCATGAAATGTCCGGCCCCAGGGAGCACAATCGGCGACCTCATTCTATCGCTTTTGAAAAGGCGGTCGTCGCCTCCAACAATTTGGACATAAGGGTAATTAAACTCTGACGGTTTCCACTCCAGAATGGCGTTGACGGCAAAGTGCAGAAACTCGGGGCCATAACCTTCAAGCATTTCAAAAAAGAGCGCTTGATCTTCCGCATTTTTGAAACCCATAAAGGTATTTGCCATTCGATTTAAAGCATGCATCTGACGTGGTGAAAACCAGCGACCGATGCGAATGGCCGATAAATTCTTCAACAAAGCAGGAAATTCATGTCGACCAGATGGCGCCGAAAGAAGTATCAAGTGATCGGCAGGTTTGACGCGCATCAACTCTGTTGCCATCATCCCTCCCATCGAACTACCGATGTAAATGTTTCTCTCTGTATCAATGTTTTCTGCGAGCCAAGAAGCATAATCAGATAACGTTTTAGCCCCTGGCAGATGACGCCACTCATGGTAGTGGTGCACGACCCTCTCTACTTTGATTTTGGAGAATAAACGTCGGTCGGCGCCCATACCGGGCAGCCAGTGGACATTGAACTCAAACCCAGAAGACGTATCACTACTCATGTGCGTTTGTCGCTTGAAAGTATAACAAAGTAATGACCGAATCGTTCAGAAAATCTAGAAACAGACTATTCGAAAAGTTGCAAGAACGCAAGGATATCCAACACATTGGTAATGCCATCACCATTGATATCGGCAACGCAAGAAGCTTCACAGCCATAATCGGCAATCAATATCAGCAAATCACTCACATCGGCATAGCCATCACCATTGAAATCGCCGGGCCCACCAGGTGCAACCGGAACTACAGAGGTGAATGAACCCGCTTGCAGTAAGACAACCGACTCCAATGCTGTATCATTACCATCGGCAATAGCAAGACGGATATGGTATGTTTCACCAATTTGCAAACCCTCAATTTGAGCTGTCAACACAGAGGTATAACCATTGATGAAAATATTCTCGTTAAGCGGATTATCTATGTAAAACGTAGAATTGATCATTGGATTAACGGAGCTCACTGTGATAGGCAAAGCAGGATCTGAATCTGGAACAATGGCGACATTTATTGCTCCATTTTCATATGGACCGTTTATTCCAGGACCGCTTACAAAAAAGCCAAAGACATCATTAAAAGAAGTATTCACGTAGGCTAAATACTCATCAGAACCAAAGGAGTAGTTGAAAGAAAGATTATCCCCAAACGGGATGAAATCAAATTCTAATGAAGCTACATCGTAAACGTAGTTGACAAAGAATGATTGTCCGATAAGCGGTGGCACCGACTGTGCAACAGACAACAAATCAGCATCACCATAGACTCCATCTGAATATGGCTCCTCATATTGCGATCCCGTTATTATATTTTCTGCGGCGGCTGAACTCAATACTATTCCACTATCTAACCCCATAAATTCCCCGCCAGCAAATGCCGTACGTTGAATATCTGCACCCGTAAAT
>JANRAA010000219.1 GCA_030728235.1 Flavobacteriales bacterium | reverse complement strand
ATTTTTTGAGACTCTGCATTTCAGCGATTTACGATAAATGTTTGACTTTGGACTCTTCCTTACTTTTTGTCAAGAAAAAGTGGCAAGAAAGCAATGGCAGATTAAAAAACCCCTCTTGCCGATTCCCCCCCCTCCTAGCATGAATAATTCTTACGTTTGTAATTATGCACAAAATGAAACTGCGTTTGGGCCTGTTTGCTGCATGCTTCGCGGCGTATTATGTGGCACTCGATTTCGGCACCGACCTGCGAAACAACCCATTCTCAGGCGAGATGTCGTGGTGGTTCGATGTTGAACCTGCCATCCTCTTTTCGGGATTCGCCTCGTTCTTCCTCCAAGCGCTGAGCGTATACCTGATCTTCTTTTTCAACTACGTCAAACGCGGTTTGTGGGTCACCTTGCTCATCATCGCTCTCTCTTTTCCAGTCCTTATTGGATTCCGCTACATCATTCAAGAGGTGCTCCTGCTCAAGTTTTTCGGGGTGCGCAACTACTACTTCGACATCACATTCGCGGCGTACATGCGCGATAACCTGTACTTCACGTTCCAGTATTCGCTTTTTTCTTTCTTCTTCTTTTTCCATCGCAATAGCATGCACACTGAACGGCAGCGCGCCGCCTTGGAACTACAGCACAAAAAAGCAGAGCTTGAATTGCTGCGTTCTCAGGTCAACCCACACGTCTTATTCAACAACCTGAATAGCATCTATTCGCTGGTAAACGCCAAATCAGACAAAGCCTTAACTGCAATTGAGCACTTGAGCGAATTGTTGAGGTTTACCCTGTATGAAAAGCGAGAATTCATTCCCTTTTCCGAAGAACTTAGCCTGATCGAACGCTACATCGCACTGCACCAATTCCGCCTCGATTACCCCATTCAAATCGCCTTCGATTGCACCACCAACGCCTCATCATTCCCCATCCCTCCTATGTCGGTTCTAACCTTGGTCGAAAACGCATTGAAGCACGGGAAATACCGCGAGACAACTGATGTAATTCTCTTCTGCGCTAAAGCGGATGTCGGACTAACCATTACCATTTCAAACGCGAGAAAAAACGAAATGAAGGGTCATGCTGAGGGTGGCGTTGGGTTGGGACATCTGCAACGTCGGTTGCAACTCCTTTTGCCCGATCGTCATACCTTTACGATATCGCAGAATGCGATGCGATTTGAAGTAACACTGAACCTCCGCTGATGTCGTACAAATGCGTAATCATTGACGATGAGCCCCTTGCTGTTGCGCTGCTGACAGACTACATTGGCCGCACCGCAGATTTGGAGTTGGTGGGTGCCTTTACCAGTCCGATTGACGGTATGCGCTTCATTCAGGCGAATCCGTGCGACGTTGTGTACCTAGATGTAGAGATGCCAGAATTCAAGGGCATACAACTCATGAAGCTCTTTCCAGAAACGATATCTGTGGTGCTCACAACAGCCTATCCGCAATTCGCTGTCGATGGGTTCGACAACAACGCTATCGACTACCTATTAAAACCCATTTCCTACGAACGATTTTCAAAGAGCATCGAAAAACTACATGTCCGGCAAAGCCAGCCTGCGGCAGATGCCGACTTCATTTTTATCAAATCTGGTTTTGAGATCATCAAAGTACCATTTGAAAGCATCCTTTGGCTCGAGGGCATGCGCGATTACGTAGCGATTCACACAACAGATGGCAAGCGTATCATGACCCTCCAAACCCTCAAGCAATTCGAAACCGACTTGCCAGCTGCGCTCTTTTGCCGTGTCCATAAATCATACATGGTTTCGCTCTCCAAGATCGAACGTGTAGACCGCAACACCGTTTACATCGGCGAAAAACCCATCTCTGTTAGCGACACCTACCGCAAGTCATTTTTAGAGCTACTGGGAAGATAAGCATGCCCCTGCATCAGCAACTCAAACACGATTACTGGAAGTTAAAACTGCAGCAACCTGTTACTGTGTCCACAAAAAAATAATTGAGCATAATAGTGCACTTTAGATTGTATATTGGGTGTTGTATGAGCACTTTAGGTGGGCATATAAACCGTTGTTCTTCATTACCGCTAACCAATGATAAAATTCTTTAGAAACATCCGCAAAAAACTCATCGAGCAATCTAAAGTTCGCAATTACTTCTTTTATGCCATTGGCGAAATCTTCTTAGTGGTGATTGGGATTTTAATTGCCTTGCAAATTAATAATTGGAATGAAAACAGCAAGAAAGAAAAGCAGTTAGATACCATTTACAGCACTATTGAACAAAACCTTAAAACCGACCTTAAAGCCATCAAAGTTCCGATAGAATTTTATGAAAAATTAGACAGCACGCTTACCAAGATATTAACCACTAATCATACGACAGCCTTTTTAGACACAATAAACGAAACTAATTATTTGGATTGCATCCCTTGTAAAAGCAATATCAACTTTTATGAAACCTTTGAAATACAAGATAACGGATTAGAATTACTAAAAAAATATGAAGATAGCCAGTCTATCAACGGAAATGAATTTTCGCAAGACATCATTCAATTTTATACATCACAAGGAAAAGGATTGACTACATTCAATGACATTCTCAGCAAAGAGTCATACGCCAATTTAAAATATTATGAGCAATTCCCCTGGTATTCAGATTATTCTATAGGCAAGTACAACCCTAACGCGATTGCATATTTCCTGAATGACCAAAACTATAAAAACAAAGTTGCCAACTTTAAAATTTTTATAGGTAGAAATCATTTAAGAAACCTAAACAATTATAAGTCGGGTGCAGAAGCTATTATTAGTAAGATTGAAAAGAGACGTAAATCATTATAATAATCCAAACAAGACAGGAAAGTTATTATGTATGCCATTGGAGAGATTGCGCTGGTGATGATAGGGATTCTTTTGGCTGTGCGAGTGAATAACTGGTATTAGAACCTCTGAACCATGCACAAGCAATCCAAATTTTAGAGATATAATTAGATTAGGGGTGCATATAACACATGTGCCTGATTGAAGAATAACCAATAAACTAAAAGAAATGAGAACGATTAAAAGATTACCAAAATCTGTTTCATTCATCTTGCTTTTAACGCTTACATGTTTGGTTTTTTCGAACATACAAGCCCAAGAATGCAATTGTAAAACAGATGTAGCTTTTTTAGCAGAGCGCTACAAAACCGACTACAGTGGCTTTCAAGACTTCAAGACCTCGCAACCAGATTATGAAAAGCAATTTCAATCATTTATTGACCAGTCAACAACCATTAACGATGTGACGAAATGCCACGAGGTTATTGGTGAATTAATCGCCTATCTCAACAATGGACATGTCGTTTTTGGTGTGTTAGAAGCGAATCCCAAGTTTGAAGAACTTTACGAATATGATGATGGCGATTATTATCCTTCGCTTGTGACACCCGATTCAGCGACAGCATTGCTGACCATAAAAACCGGTAATCTTGATTACA
>JANRAA010000218.1 GCA_030728235.1 Flavobacteriales bacterium | reverse complement strand
ATACAACTCCGAGCTTGAACTGGAATTATCTGTGGAAAATGAGTGTTTAAGGTTTTTAATCGCTCCTATGATGCATTATGCTTATGAAAGTCAGTTGATTATTGTTTCTGTCGCCAAAATTGTTACTTCAGGCTACGATAACGAATTACTTATTTATTCCGAATCAGGAGAATTGGTCAATTTAACACCTCTACCTACTCATGCCTTTTCCATACTTTCGAAAGAAAATAAAATCTACTACGGAACCTCAGATGCCAATGGAGTCAACACCTTTCAAGCGAAACTTATAATCATTGACCTAGAAGGAAATCCAATTGCAGAGACTGAAATTGAGGATCATTTCTGGCCGGAGTATAATACTTCTGCCGTGTATAACCTCACATCAACTTGCGATGGTGGCCTTGTTGGAACTACCGATCTTCAGAAAGTATATTGGGTAGACGGAGAACCGGATTACAGCCATGAAAATGACCTTGGGCTGTTAAAGTTTGATGAATTGGGTAATATGCTCTGGAGCAGGCATTATCGCTTTCTTAATACCGAAAGGTATTACCCACTACATCTATAAAATTGAAGAAGACGATGATGGTTCACTTTATCTTGGGGGTGACCTAAGAAACGAAGACTATAATCACCCAGAATATGTCTATCCGTCACAGCGGCATTGGTTTATGAAACTAGATGTCTGTGGTTGCCTAATTCCTGGTTGTGACCCAAGCTGCAATTACTCAGGTTGCTCCACCATCAACCCCGCCACATTGTCTGCCTCAGATTACTTTAATTTTGGGCCCAACCCTACAAGCAATGTACTTTCTATTTACTTGAAAGACAACCAAGACCTAGTAGACGCACAGCTCAGCATTTTCAACGCAGCAGGACAGTTGGTTGAGCAATATATATGTGAAGAATCAAATATCACCTACATCCTTGATTGCTCTAATTATGCTGCAGGCAGCTACACAATGACATTGAATGCGGGTCAAACCATGTTGCAAACGGAGAAAGTACAGATCATTCGATAAAACTGCTGCTGAATCGACCTAGAATAAACAAGACAAGCCTTTCTGTTCATCTCACCCCCTCAAGGTTTGCCAGTCCAATCCCAAAACACTTACTACTTTCCGATCATTCTGCCATTAGGATATCGCTCTGCCTAAAATGCACCCTGCAATTGCAAACAACAGACAGTCATTGGAAAAAAAAGACCTCTCGAATTGTGAATCTTCAAAGTACGCGAGGAATTGTGAACATTTGGCGAGAAAAAATGTTTCATTCCTACTATCTTTCAATCCGTTAACGATTAACACATTACTTGAAAAAATACACAAGCATGCGCAAAGTGATACTACCAGCATTGGCAACAATATTTATTATTGCTGCATCGGCATTCACGTTGAATCCCGGAATCGAAATCGGTCAAAAAGCACCATCAACAGACTACAAGATGATGGGTGTAGATGGCAAAGCTCAAACCCTTGAAGGACTTAAGAAAGAGAACGGATTACTCGTGATCTTTAGTTGCAATACTTGTCCGTTTGTTGTTGGACGCGAGGGCGCCTCAGCAGGCTGGGAAGGCCGTTATAATCAGTTGTTCGACATCAGTCAATCAATGGGTGTAGGGATGGTTTTGGTGAATTCAAATGAAGCCAAGCGAGGTGGTGACGACTCATTGGAAGCCATGCGCAAACACGCGAAAGACAACGGTTATAAAATGCCTTATGTTGTAGACACGAACAGTGAATTGGCGAATGCCTTCGACGCCCGCACAACACCGCACGTGTATTTGTTCAACGGCGAAATGGAGCTTGTTTACAAAGGTGCAATCGACGATAACGTAGACGATGCAACACAGGTGAAAGCAAACTATTTGCAAGACGCCATTCGAAAGATGACCACCGGACGTCCGATTGATACCCCAGAAACAAAAGCATTGGGATGCAGCATCAAGCGTGTATCTTAAAACAATACCCTCCTCGAGAAATAGCCTTCAGTTGAAGGCTATTTTTTTTGTCCAGACCACATGAAGACTTGATCATTATCGATAAAAGGGGTGATGTCTTTCACAAAAATCAGATGTCCCAAATCAATCAGCGGCAAAATACCCAAGCCACCCCCTAAGGTTGCGGTATAAAACACAGGGACAAGTCCACTGGTGCCCAAGTAGATGCGGTGTGCACCAAACGGACCCAAGGCGACGGTGAGGGCAATGGCAACAGCACGGGGGTTTTCTTCTTTGGGAGCGACCTCTTGTTCTACACCATGATTTCGGATACGGCTGATTGCACCGCGTATGGCAGCCACCTCACGATGTCCGCTGGTTGCATCCTGCGCGTGAGCAGAAAAAGAACAAAATAGTACGAATAGAACACCTGTAAAAAGTGCAAGGGCATGGCCGCTGACCTTAACAGACATTGTAATTTTAGATTATCATCATCGCGTCGCCGTAAGCATAGAAGCGGTATTCTTCTTTGATAGCCTGACGGTAGCCTTCCATAACGAGGTCATACCCACCAAAAGCAGCAGTCATCATCAACAATGTTGACTCTGGGGTATGGAAGTTCGTGATCATGGAATCAGCGATTTGAAAATCGTAGGGAGGGAAGATAAACTTGTTGGTCCACCCATCAAACGGCTTCAAGCGCGAATAGGTGCTAACCGACGTTTCAACACCACGCATAACGGTAGTGCCGACAGCACACACGCGATGGCGATTGTCTTTCGCGCGGTTCACGATATCAGCAGTGTGCTCAGGGATAATGATCTGCTCACTATCCATTTTGTGCTTGGTAAGGTCTTCCACCTCAACTGGTCTGAAAGTCCCCAACCCCACGTGAAGCGTGAGTTCGGCAAATTCAACACCTTTTAGCTCCATGCGTTTCATCAGTTCGCGGCTAAAGTGCATACCTGCGGTAGGAACCGCAACAGCGCCTTCGTGCTTTGCGAAGATCGTTTGAAAACGCTCCTCATCTTCTTCTTCAACCTTGCGGTCGATGTATTTTGGTAGTGGCGTTTCACCCAATTTGTAAACCGTTTGTTTGAACTCCTCGTGGGTGCCATCAAACAAAAAGCGAAGGGTACGTCCGCGCGAGGTGGTGTTATCGATTACCTCAGCAACCAATTCATCGTTCTCACCGAAGTACAGTTTATTTCCAATGCGGATTTTACGGGCTGGATCAACAAGAACGTCCCACAAAAGACTTTCAGCATTCAACTCGCGAAGCAAGAAAACCTCGATGGTAGCACCGGTTTTTTCCTTGTTTCCGTACATACGAGCAGGGAATACTTTGGTGTTGTTGAGCACCATAACATCTCCCTCGTTATAATAATCCAACACATCTTTGAACAGCTTGTGTTCAATGAGCCCAGTTTCACGGTGAATCACCATCAAACGCGATTCATCGCGGTTTTGAGCTGGATGTTGAGCAATTAGATTATCAGGAAGTTTGAACTTGAACTGTGAAAGCTTCATAGGTTGTTTTTTGAAGTCCTCGCCATAGGGGTGCAAAAGTAATAAAAACGCGGCTAAAAATCCAGTTTTTCAAGCATTAGAT
>JANRAA010000217.1:2052-3553 GCA_030728235.1 Flavobacteriales bacterium | reverse complement strand
GCTCGAAATAAAGCTTATCCGCTGTATCGAAATCTGTACTCACTGTCTCCGGGTTGCAGTTGATCATGATGGTCTCATACCCACATTCTTTGGCAGCCAACACTCCGTGAACACACGAATAATCAAACTCAATACCCTGTCCGATGCGGTTTGGTCCTGAACCAAGGACAACAATCTTCTTTTTATCTGATCTTACACTCTCATTTTCATCTTCAAAAGTCGAGTAGTAATAAGGTGTCTTCGCTTCAAACTCCGCAGCACAGGTATCTACCAACTTGTACACGCGGTTGATGCCCATCTCGCTGCGCTTGGTATACACTTCACTTTCCAAACAACGCAGCAAATGCGCTACTTGGCGATCAGCATAGCCTTTTTGCTTGGCTTCAAAAAGCAACTCTCTACTGATATTGCCAATATTGAATTTCTCAATCCGACGCTCAAGCTTTATCAAATCTTCAATCTGCTTCAAAAACCAGTTGTCGATCTTGGTCTTCTCCTGAATCGTTTTAAACGGAATACCCAACTTGATGGCATCGTAAATATGAAACAGGCGATTCCAACTCGGATGCTCCAACGATTTCAACAAGGTATCTTGATCGCGCACCTCTCTTCCATCTGCTCCTAAACCGTTTCGCTTTACTTCGAGCGACTGACAAGCTTTCTGAAGGGCTTCTTGAAACGAACGACCAATTCCCATCACTTCTCCAACAGATTTCATCTGCAACCCCAACTCACGATCCGCTCCTGGGAATTTATCGAAGTTCCAACGTGGAATCTTCACAATAACATAGTCCAAAGTAGGCTCAAACATCGCCGATGTCGACTTGGTAATCTGGTTCGACAACTCGTCGAGGTGATAACCAATGGCCAACTTCGCTGCAATTTTTGCAATCGGATACCCTGTAGCTTTCGACGCTAAAGCGGATGATCGAGAAACGCGTGGATTGATCTCAATGGCAATGATGTCTTCGCGCTCGTCTGGACTTACAGCAAACTGCACGTTGCATCCACCTGCAAAATCTCCTATCGAACGCATCATCAAAATGGCCATGTCGCGCATGCGCTGAAACACGGTATCGCTCAACGTCATAGCAGGCGCTACAGTGATGGAGTCTCCTGTATGTATCCCCATCGGATCAAAATTCTCGATGGAACAAATGATGGTGACGTTGTCGTTTGAATCGCGCAACAACTCCAACTCGTACTCTTTCCAGCCCAACAAGGCTTTGTCAATCATTACCTCGTGAATAGGCGATGCATGCAATCCGCGGGTCAATAAGTTCTCATAAGCTTCTTTGTCGTGAACAATGGCTGCTCCTGAACCGCCGAGGGTATAAGAAGGACGAATACAAAGTGGAAATCCAAATTTTTGAGCAATCTCTTTTCCTTCTAGAAAAGACTTAGCAGTAGTCTGAGGTGCCATCGGAACCCCTATGCGCTCCATCAATAAACGGAAAGCTTCCCGGTTCTCTGTGATCTCGATGGCATCGATATCCACACC
>JANRAA010000217.1:0-2042 GCA_030728235.1 Flavobacteriales bacterium | reverse complement strand
GCCCAATTCATCGCACTTGATCGCCAAATTCAATGCAGTTTGTCCACCCATGGTCGGTAAAACAGCGTCAATATTATGCTCTTGAAGAATCTTCTCTATCGACTCCGTTTCCAATGGCAACAGGTACACATTGTCGGCCATAACAGGGTCTGTCATGATCGTCGCAGGATTCGAATTTATCAGGGTTACTTCTATTCCTTCTTCTCTCAACGACCGTGCAGCCTGGGATCCAGAATAATCAAACTCACATGCTTGGCCTATAACAATCGGTCCACTGCCGATGATCAGAACAGAACGAATACTTTTATCTCTTGGCATTTTTTTTTTAGCCGCCTTCCCGAAATTACTTCAGATAGGCAGCCCTTGCAAAAAGAACGAAGGGCTTTGGGTTTTCTGAGCGCGAAAATAGACAACAATGAGCAATCGCTCGAATGAAAACGTGCTTTCTTTTACACATCTTAAACTTCTATGTGAATAACCTCCGTTTTCAATCGAAAAAAGATACCTTGGCTTCATGCATCGCAATGAGGTTGTCATCAACGGACTAACGCTGGAATACTACACGTCAGGAAGCGGAAAACCTGTTTTTGCTTTCCATGGATTTGGAAGGTCAGCACACGATTTCGAAATCTTCACTCCTTTGCTAGAGACTGACGAAATGTTAGTGGCCATAAATCTATTTCAACACCAGGGAAGCAGATGGTCGAAAACGCGTCCCATGACCGACAGCCTGAAGCTCGATGAACTGCAAAACCTCATGCAGCATATCCTTGAAATCCTTCAAGCAAATCGATTTTCAATGTGGGGATATAGCATGGGTGGCCGAATATCATTGTCGATTCTAGAGCGCATGGCCCCACAGGTAGATAAAGTCATGCTGCTCGCTACAGATGGATTGAAAGTCGCGCCCATCTATAAATTTGCAGCGCACACGGCAATCGGAAGAGGTGTATACCGCTTGCTCATGAAAAACCCAAAAATCATCTTGAACTCCGTGTCTTTCGGAAAGAAACTGGGTGTTTTCGACGCCAAATTCCACCGCTTCATCAACGTCCATCTGGAAACAAAGGAAAAAGCGAAACTGGTGTATGAAGCATGGTTGATTTACAGATACTGCCATCCAAACCTACCATCCTTGGCGAAAGCCATAGAAGAATACAATGTCTCTTTCACGATGATTTTTGGGAAATACGACAGTGTAATCAAACCGCAATTCGGGAAACTGCTCTCTCAACATCTGGCTGCGCCGAATTATCACATCATCCCGTCAGGACATTTGTTGATGACCCAAGAAACGATTCAGTACATCGTAGAAAATAACTTGTGGACAAACAAGAGCAATGCTGCTAGTCCTCAATCTTGATTTTCTACCACAAAAGATTATTCAAAAAGAATGGAGGCAGCATTTATCGACATGGCTTCGAAATCGTGGGCTACACCGGGCACTTCAACCTTAATCCATTCAAAAGGCATCGAATTGAGGCTGCTGATCGACTGACTTTCCGCGAAGAAATAAAGTCCCCTCGCGTATCGATATGCACCCTGAACCATCGCACCGGCGCTTTGATTCAACGACGGGTCGTTCGGATTGGTATCGTCTTGTCCGAGATGAACAATAAGTTTTCGCGTGAAAAACGTGGGCATAGCCGACACTCCAGCCAGACTATTGTCTAAACCATAAGGAAAGTCAACGGTAGGATCAGGCACAGTGTACCAACCTGAATTGGCTGCAATTGCTCTATTAACGGAAGTAACGCTAGTAAACAATATGTATCGATGCACAAACTGCCCTCCTGCTGAATGTCCAAACATCTCGTATGCTGTTGTCAAATTCCCAACATCCGACTTGACAAAGTCGAAAAGCGGTTCTATCAAAGAGAATGTCCACTCAGATTCTGGATTTATATTTCCAAACGCATCCAAAATATTACCCTCCATGTATTGATCGCTACCCGGATAAAACTCCTCCGAAAACTCTGGCGCAATGACAATGCATCCATACAACTCTGCACTTGACACCCATGCATCGCGATATTCGGCAG
>JANRAA010000216.1:917-3579 GCA_030728235.1 Flavobacteriales bacterium | reverse complement strand
GACCATGATAAATCAATCAACTTCGATTATTTCTTCGTCCGCAAAGTAATGTTCGTGAAATACTCTCAAGGTTTTATCGTAATGCCAGGAGGTTTTGGCACCCTTGATGAGTTGTTTGAATCTATGACATTGATTCAAACCCACAAAATTGGTCGATTCCCCATCATTCTCGTCGGAAAAGATTTTTGGGGAGGATTGGTGGAATGGGTTAAAAAGACCTTGCTAGATGAATTCCAAAACATATCTCCTGACGACCTCGATTTGTGGCAAGTTGTAGATACCGCTGAAGAGGCTGTGGAAGCCATTGATCATTTCTACAGTCAGTATTTATTGCGTCCTAACTTCTAGGATGTAACTTTACTGCAAGTCGAACGTCATCTACGAAACTTATTACCAATGAAACAATTTTTAACCGTCCTTTTACTGGCTATTGCTTTCTCAGGGCAATCGCAAATTCTCAATTACGATTTCTCTACGTTTACATCTGAATATTCAGACTTAACGAATCCAACTGTTATTACCACCGAGACATGGGATGATCCTGATTTGGTTATCCCAGTCGGATTCGATTTTATGTTCGAAGGGATCATTTACAACGAGCTCTTCATCGGTCTATCTACAGGAGGTCTTCTCATTTTTCAAAATGGCGCCACTACTGCCAATGCATTGATTGCCTATAGTTCAGATTTAATTGATGTGGGCTATAATGATGGAGAAATCCTTAGTCCGATCAGCGTTCAAACTTCTGGGACACCAGGTGCGCAAATCTGCAAGGTAGAATGGAAAAACTGTGGATTTTACAACCAAGTAGATGAGGGAATTTTCCCAGACCGCGTTTCCTTCCAACTATGGCTTTATGAAGGTTCGAACGACATCGAGATACATTTTGGGCCAAACACTGTGAAAGACTTTTCAGTACATGACGGATGGCTCACTTATGGGATTCTACAAAATGCAGATCTCAACTCAGGTGACATTCAATTCGCTCACATGTTGAGCGGATCTTCTAATAACCCGACATTGGTATCGACAGCAGATTTGAATACCATGTTTACTTTAACACTTGATACGACACCTGAAAACGGCAGAGTGTATCGTTTTGCAAGCACTGTTGTTTCAGCTCCTGAAGTTGAAAGCAATTTTGGCTTTAATGTTTACCCAACTGTTACTGATGGTTTGATTAACGTGCAAACGTCGACAAACGCCCCAGGGACATTGGAGGTTCGATCAATAAGCGGACAGCTATTGATGCAGGAGATAGTGAAGCAAACTGCTCAGTTAGATCTTAGCGGCTTGAGCGCCGGATGTTATTTCATTCGCTTGGTTGAGAGTAATCAAACGATGAAAGTGATCAAGCAGTAAGACTGTCCTTCGAGACGATCGAGAATACATCTGAAAGGCTGTCTTACCAGACAGCCTTTTTTTTTTGACAACGCTATGCATTCGTTTCCGATTATCTCCAGCTTTTCCTTCAAAACGACGCATCTACAAAGTTTTCATCGGCACACGTAAAGTGCCTATTGACAAGTGTTTTCAGAGGCCCTAACTTTGCACCGTGCCGGTTTGGAAGGCGGGGGCGGGCGGGCCCGCGAGGGCGTGAACTGTTGGATTGACCCGTCCTAAAATAAGTTTACAGATTTTTTGCCTATTACTTCTAAAGAATTGCTTGGTTGAACAATACCCGTCATTGACCTAACCCGTCCTCAAATAAGTTTACAGATTTTTGACCTTGTGCTTTTATGGGTTTGCTTTGCGATGTATCCAGAATGAGTTGAAAGGCTAAAGAGAAAGAGTTTGCCCCGTTGGAGATACTATTGAGCAAAGAAAAAGGCCGTCTTTGCAGACAGCCTCCTTCGTTTATCTATTAACTATTTGGTTGAGGTTCGAATCAATGTTTCACAAACGACTGACGGGTAGATTTACCATCTTTTGCTACTTCAATTATGTACATCCCACTTGCTAAACTGGCAACAGGGATCGTGAAGTTAGCAGACTGTGGCGAAACTTCCAAGACTTTTTTTCCGATGGTATTAAAAATCTGAACGGTGAATGTATTTGAAGCCATGCCATTCACGCGGACAGCCAATTCGCTGCTAGCAGGGTTTGGATACACTACAATCTCCGCTTGACTGATGTCCTCTACTCCTACCGATGGCGCTGTGCCTATAGTAAACACACCCGAAGCTGGGAAATCGACCGTTGCAACCAAGTAATCACCCATGTTGGTGAGGGGGAAAAAGAGTGGTAACTGTCCTGCGACAAAGACACTCTGATCAGAGACGACCAAGCCGATCTCTTCAGATAAATCAAGCTCTGGGGCGTAAATGCGGACTTCTACACTGCCCAATTCACCCGTTTGTTCATATGCCCATAGTCGATCGACATGGGGAGATGTAAGTGGATAGCCAGAGTTCTCCCATGCCAAAGCACCATTGTCATGACCCCAAAGCAGAAACTCGTTATCGTTGAGGTCTGATGGATTCAAAACACGAACAATTCCTCGTCCTTGTGCATCATCGTGGTAATCGTAAAAATGCTTTCTTCCAATTCCTGCCACATCATGCGGATAAGTGTGGTGATGATACAAGGTAGAAGGACCAAGGTCAATTCCATAGCGGGATGCGAAGTAGTTTGAAACGATCAATCGGTGCGACTCATAAAG
>JANRAA010000216.1:0-907 GCA_030728235.1 Flavobacteriales bacterium | reverse complement strand
CATCTACTCCTACCACACGCGCTCCATGGTTGTAAGCGTTGAAATCTAGTTTTGTATCGTTCACTACTTGGTGGAAGATTTGTGCTTCTGGCTCATAGTCATATACTAAACCGTAAATCTGCGGCAAGGCAGCATCTACAATCCAGTGCTGTGGTGTGCTAACGTTGCCACCTTCGTCGTTGTAGATGTTTACACTTAGCAAACTTTGGTTTCTCCACGGGTGGATGAGGAATCCATTTGGAACACGCGCACTGGCGATCCAGCCATGGTCGTTCCAGTTCACTTCGGTTCCTTTGGCTATTGAGAATACCGACAAATCAACAGTGCTTGGGAAGTTGTGCCCAATCAAAAATTCGTTCTCTCCATTGAATTCAACGGCTGGGAACCCATTGATGGCATTGGTGCGCAATGTAGGTCTGTCATCAAGGGTGTCTTGAACAGCAAATAGATCTCCGCCCATCAAATCATTCCATCGTTGAACTTTATCACCATCCGCTTCAGCGACCAAAGAGCCGTTGATGTCTGAAAAAAGATTGTCATCGGCACGCATCCAGAATGAAATCTCTTCCTCACTACCTACTCCACCCGGACCGTAAATGCCCATGGTTTCTGGTGCTTGACGGTAAAGTACTAGCAGTGTGTCACTTTGAAGCGTCAGCTGTCCATCAAGATCATTTGCCGCACCTGTTGGGATCACCAGGGTAATCAATCCATAACTCTCGGGTGAAACGTTAATTGTAAAAACATCTGGTCCGCCTGTTACACCGGTAACAGTTGCGTTCTCAACGTAAATATCCGACGCATTAAAACCTGTTACATCAACGTTTATCAGGTTGCGGTAAAAACCAGCTTCAAGCGCAAATGCCCCATACACTTCTGGGGAATTGTCTTCTGTCTTGAGCCATGC
>JANRAA010000215.1 GCA_030728235.1 Flavobacteriales bacterium | reverse complement strand
ATTTACGTCTGCGCAGCGGCAACAAACAAAACCACGAATTCCTCGGACAAATTGGGTTCAACGGGTTTGAGCTAGGTGCTGAGGGGCCGTTCAAAAAAGGAAAGAACGCTAGTTTCCTTTTCAACTACAGATATTCAACCCTCGCTATTTTCAACGCCATGGGCTTGGAGTTTGGAACAGGGTCAGCCGTGCCCCAGTACCAAGACATTACATTTAAACTCGATTTCCCTACTAAAAAAGCAGGCCGCTTTGGCGTATTCGGAGTGGGTGGAACAAGCTTCATTGAATTCCTCGCTAAAGATGCTACTGAAAACAACCTCTTCAGCGCAGATAGAGAAAATTCTCAATTTGGTTCAACAACGGGGTGGACGGGTATTACGCACCAATATTTCTTCAATGAGAAGACGCGCAGTAATTTTGTTGTCGCTGCTTCTACTTCAGGGGTAGGTGGTTTTATAGACTCACTGTCAACGTTGAATGATCTACCTACCCGCGTTTTTGGGGTAGCGAACCGACAAGATAAATACACAGCCATTCTATCAATCAACAGTAAACTAAACGCCAAACACACAATACGCGCAGGAGTGCAAGCAGATGTGAATGCTTTCTCTTTGAAAGACTCTGTGCTATTCGCTCCTGGTGAATATTTCACTCAATCGGATTTCGATGGAAATGCCACGCTATTGCAAGCAAATGGCAGCTGGCAATACCGACCGAATGAAAAAAGCACACTCACAGCTGGAATGCACGTCCAACACTTTCTGCTCAACAACAGCACTGCCGTTGAGCCGCGAATCGGCTACAAATACCAGGTTAATCAACAACATGCTCTAACTGTGGGAGCCGGCATGCACAGTCAGCTTCAACCAATACCGGTGTATTTTACACGCGAACGGTTGTCGCAAACCACTTCGGTCTTGAACAACGACAAGCTCGACTTCAATAAGGCCCTGCATGCAGTTATCGGTCATAACTGGCAGGTAACTGAGTATTTCAGGGTCAAAACAGAAGTCTATTATCAGTACTTGTACAATGTAGCTGTAGATCGCGACAGTTCCGCTTTTTCGATGCTGAATGTCGGTGCCGACTTCAACATGCCTAACAATGGAGACTTGGTGAACAATGGATCGGGTGAAAACTTAGGTTTTGAACTTACCCTCGAACGTTCTTTCAACCGAGGATTTTACGTGCTCGCCACCGCCTCAATTTTCGAGTCAAACTACAAAGGTAGCGACGGCGTGTCGCGTTCTACGGCGTTCAACGGCCGATATGTTTACAACCTACTCGGGGGAAGAGAGTTCACAATTAAGGAAAACAAAACCCTTTCATTCGACACCAAGGTGACTTTGGCTGGTGGCCGGTGGTATTCACCAATAGATATTGAGAACAGTATTGCCAGCAACCAAGAGGTGCGTCCTGAGACAACTGCTTTTGGTGATCAATACACCCCGTATTTCCGCTGGGATTTTAAGATTACATTTAGATCGAACGGTAAAAAAATCGCTCAACAATGGAGTGTCGATTTACGAAATGTAACCAATCATAAGAATGTCTTTATGCAGTCGTTCAATGTCGTTACGCAGCAAATTGACACCCGTTATCAAATGGGCTTCTTTCCAGATGTGCAGTATCGTATCTATTTCTGATATTACACGTCGATAACAGAACCACGGTGCATTTGCTGAAATTGAAACGTTCGCAGTATTTAGGATTCAACGACACGTGGTTGTTGGTGGCGGGAATTCCTTTTGTGGCTGTTATCATTCCTCCCGTTTTCTTTGGTCTATCGATCTCGAACAACCTACAAGGATACTACGCAACGTTCGGGCCGGCACTGTTTTTCACCGCCTTATTTTGGTTTGGAAACCGTGAAATAATGGTGCGTATCCGCAGGCGATGGCCATTGGCTGAAGACGACACAAAGCGCGTCCTTACCGAGTTCTTAGGGGTCATGGTTTTCACACTTGGAGTTAACATTGCGAGTTTACTCGGTTTGATTTTTCGACCGGATGAAACTCCCGACATGGCTGAAGCTGGAATATATGCGAGTGTTTTTATAAGTCTTTTCGTGGCAACCATCTACGAAGCGGTATGGTATACTGCGCGCTGGAAAGCCGCCCGCCTAGAAGCAGCCCTTTTGCGGAAAGAGAACCTTCAAAGCCAGCTCACGGTGCTGCGAAACCAAATCAACCCGCACTTTTTGTTCAACAGCCTCAATACACTTACGGCGATCATTCATGAACACCCCGACAAAGCCGTAGAATTCGTCCGCCACATGGGGAACATGTACCGCAATCTCCTCGAAGTTCATGAAACCGATTTGGTGACGCTTCAACAAGAAATGGAACTGTTAAACCATTACATTTTTCTGCTAGAAACGCGGTTTGAAGACAAGCTTAACATCCGCCTTGACGTGCAACCCGATTTCCTCGAATACTATGTCGTGCCCTATTCATTGCAATTAACAATCGAAAACGCAATCAAGCACAACATTGTTTCGTCTAAAAATCCGCTGCGCATTAAGATTTCCAATCACGGCGACAAACTGGTCATCTCGAACAATTTGCAACGAAAAAACCAAGAGCAAGAGTCGACAGGACTCGGATTGAAAAATATAAATAGTCGGTACATGATTGCCACCGGTCAGCAAATCAATGTTGTTGAAGAAGATGGTTATTTCAATGTGACTTTACCGCTTATACAAATTCCAAATCATGCACATAATCATCGTTGAAGACGAAAGCCACGCGGCTGAACGACTGCGTCGGATGGTGAACCTTTTGCGCCCAGACTTCATTGTCGACGGTGTTTTCGAAAGCATTGAGGATTCGGTAACGCATTTAAAAATTAGTCAGCCTGATTTGATCTTGATGGACATCCAACTGGCCGACGGATTGAGTTTTTCGATCTTCGATCATATTGATGTAACATCCCCCGTTATTTTCACCACTGCGTTCGATGAGTATGCGCTGCGTGCCTTCAAACAACACAGCATCGATTATCTGCTCAAGCCCATTGGCGAAGATGAATTGTTGGAGGCAATTCAAAAATTCGAGAAGTACCACATTCAAAATCGAACTCAAAACGACATGGTTGCCTTGCGGCAGATGTTGAAGGGTTTTCAATCAGAACGTTCGTATCGAAAGCGATTCATAGTGCGCTCAGGAAATGGTTTGATGCACATATCAGCAGAAGACGTTGCTTATTTCTTGAGCACATCAGGAACTACATTTCTGGTTACATATAACAACGAAAGGTTTATGATTGAGCACCCACTCGACGTGCTCGAAACCGAATTGCACCCCGATGAATTCTTCCGTGTGAGCCGCAAATGCATTCTGGCACCAAGATCAATACTGCGCATAGAGCCACACCTAAGTCAGCGACTGATTCTTGAACTGAAGCCCAATGCTGGTGAAGAAATCAGTGTTAGCAGACAGCGTGCACGTGATTTTCGGATGTGGTTAGATAAGTAGTAAAAGTTATGTTCAATCTTTGATTATCCGCAAAGCTGCCAGCCTGAATTTTACCATCTACAAAGTTTCAACCTACACAAACAAAGTGATTGTCGGAGGCATGTTTCTAGCCCTTATGTTTGAAGCAACATAAGCTAGAACCA
>JANRAA010000214.1 GCA_030728235.1 Flavobacteriales bacterium | reverse complement strand
GTGCAGGTACTCCCTATTGGTGAAGCTTTCGCCTAGACGATAATACAGCCTGAGCGGTTTGTAATCGAAAATGTTCAAACAGCCGCCTAATTCTGCCACTCATCATTCCGTCGGTTTCTCATTTGTCTACCCCGCTGCAATAGAATATCTTTGCCGCCCTTGCGAGGAAGAATTTGGTAAATTATGGATCGGAATACGATAATTGGGCTGCTGCTCATGTTTTTGCTGGTGTTGGGGTACAACCTCTATTTTGCGCCAGAAGAGGTACCTCAAGAAACTTCAAATGTTGAACAAACAGAAGTAGCTTCTCAACCCACTCAAACAATACCTACTGTTGTCAATGAGCCTGTTAACCAGGTTAGCGACTCAATTCAACAACTGCTCGACATACGTGAGCGGGAAAACAAGGTGGGTATGTTCGCCTCGGCAGCAGTGCCACAATCTGAAAAACTTTTCACCCTCGAAAACGACCGTGTAGCTGTTCAAATCAGCAACAAAGGTGGATGGTTCAAAACCGCAGAATTGCGCGATGGCTACAAAACGTTTTGGAATGCTGAGCCAATCCAACTTTTTAATCCTGAAAATTCTTCGATTGCCCTCAATGTCGACTATGCCGGAAAAGGTAGAATCAACCTGAGCGACTTATACTTTGAGAAGGTCAGCGAAAAGAAAACGGAGGCGGGTTCTGAACTGACAATGCGTCTTGATGGCGGTAACAACCGCTACCTTGAACTGGCATATTCACTCGCCGATAACAGCTACGAAGTAAAGGTTGAAGTCCGCACTGTTGGTCTCAGCGACCCGATCAATCTCGAAACAGCAATGCTCGATTGGAATGTGGCGGGTGATCACAATGAAAAAGGTATCGAATGGGAACGTCAGCATAGCTCAGTTTTCTACCGTGAGAAGGGACAGGGCCGCTCATACCTAGGTGAAGGAAGAGATAAGGAAGAAGAAACAGAAGATCCGATTCACTGGGTTGCATTCAAACAAAATTTCTTCTCCGCAGCTGTTATCAAAGATGATGGGTTCGAAGGAAATGCTTTCGTGCGATCGTTCCCTCCGAAAGAAGAAAGCGACACGACTGTTAACATGAATTATATCGCCCGATTGCCGCTTAAAATGTCGGCTACGGGAACTGAGAATCTGCGCTTCTATTTCGGACCGAATGACCTGACGGAAATGCGCAAGCTGGAAGTTGAGGAGTTCACAAAAGTGATCGACTACGGTTGGTGGATCTTCGGCTGGATGAACCGCTGGGTAATTCGTCCTGTGTTCGATTGGCTCTTCGGTTTCATCGGCAACATGGGGCTCACCATCATCGCTATCACCATCCTTATCAAGCTCATCCTCTCCCCTGTTACATGGAAAAACTTCATGTCGTCGGCGAAAATGAAAGTCCTTCGTCCAGAAATGGATGAACTCAATGAAAAGTTCAAGGATGACGCCATGGGCAAGCAACAGGCGACCATGGAGTTGTACCGTAAAACAGGCGTAAACCCTTTTGCCGGGTGTCTGCCTATGCTTTTGCAGATGCCAATCTTGTATGCCATGTTCCGCTTCTTCCCGGCGAATATCGACCTACGAGGAAAATCATTCTGGTGGGCCGATGATTTGGGGGCTTACGATGCGATTTTGACATGGACACAGCAAATTCCTGTTGTAAGCAGCATTTATGGTAACCACGTGAGTGGATTTGCCTTGATGATGGGTATCAGTACCTTCTTCTACTCGCGCATGAGCACCGCTAACATGCCGAATACGCAACAGCCTGGAATGCCGAATATGAAGGTGATTATGAACATCTTCCCAATCTTCACGTTGATTTTCTTCAACCGCTTTGCTGCTGGACTGAATTTCTATTATTTCTGTGCCAACATGATATCTATAGCACAGATGTTGTTAATCAAACGTTACCTCATCGACGAAAATAAGATTCGCGAGCAAATTGAGGCCAACAAGACCAAACCTAAAAAAGCAAAAGGCGGCTTCCAACAACGTTTGGAAGAAATGCAAAAGCTTCAGCAGGAAAAGGCTAAACAACAGAAAAAATGAAAAAATTAGCACTCCTACTCTTCATCGCTGCTGGAATGGTGGCTTGCAAGGGAAAAAAAGATGTCGCTGAAACCCCGGTGGTTGTCGAAGAAGTTGTTGAAAGCGCAATCGTCGTTGATGAATCAGATGAGTCAGAACCGGTGCAAGTAATCTACTACGAGCGTACGGTGTGTTTCGGCACTTGTCCGAGTTTTATCTTCACCATCGACTCAGATGGATCAGCTACTTACGAAGGTCGTAATTTCGTTGACCTTATTGGTAAGTACAGCGGTGAATCATCTCCAGCCGACATCGCTTCAGTAATGAAGGTCGCTAAAGAGGTAGGGTACGACACCCTTCAAACTTCGTACGACAATCCACTCGTTATGGACTTGCCTTCAACCATCACCATTATTGGAGATAAAAAAGTACTGAACCGCTACAGAGGTCCCGCTCTTGAAGGTTTATACAATCACCTTGATAAGCTTATTGCCGACATCAAGTGGACTAAAATAAAGGAATAAATCAAGCTCTATATAAGCTCTAACATCCGCCGAAAGGCACAAATAAATTGACTATGAAGAAACTCACCGCTCTATTTGCAGCTATGGTCATGATGTTGACCACTGTGCATGCTGATGAAGGTATGTGGCTTTTGAATTTGTTGAAGCGCATCAACGAAGCCGACATGCAAAACATGGGATTGAATCTTACCGCAGATGAAATCTACAACGTAAACCAAGCCAGTTTGAAAGATGCCATCGTCATGTTGAACGGTGGAATGTGTACTGGTGAAGTTATCTCTAGTGAAGGTTTGGTTTTAACGAACCACCACTGTGCTTACGGCGCAATTCAGTCGTTCAGTTCAAAAGAAAACGACTATCTCACCGATGGTTTTTATGCATACGACAAAGGACAAGAGAAACACATCGAAGATTTCGAGATCAGTTTCCTTGTGCGTATTGAAGACATGACCTCTCGTGTTCTAGAAGGTGTTACTCCTGCAATGAGTGAAGCTGAGCGCGCTGAAAAAATTGGTGCTGCTATTCAAGCTATCCGCAAAGAAGCCACTGAAGGCACTGGTTATTCAGCTCAAGTGAAAGACTTCTTTTACGGAAACGAATACTACTTGTTTGTTTACAACACCTACCGCGACATCCGCTTGGTTGCTGCTCCGCCAGAAAGCGTAGGTAAGTTCGGTGGTGATACCGACAACTGGATGTGGCCTCGTCATACAGGTGACTTCTCGATGCTTCGTATTTATGCCGATGCTGATAACAATCCTGCAGACTACGCTGCGACCAACAAGCCGTTTTCTCCAAAACGTCACTTGAAAGTTTCACTTGATGGTGTAGCTCCAAACGACTTCTCAATGGTTATGGGTTACCCTGGCAGCACCGATCGTTACCTTTCTTCTTGGGGTGTTGAGCAAGCAATCAACGTTTACAATCCGAGTGTTGTAGAAGTGCGCGACATGAAATTGAAGACCATGAAGCAACACATGGATGCCGACAAAGCTGTTCGCATTCAGTACGCTTCTAAATACGCTAGCACTGCCAACTACTGGAAATACTACATCGGTCAAACAAAAGGTTTGAAGCGCTTGAAAGTTGCTGACCAGAAG
>JANRAA010000213.1 GCA_030728235.1 Flavobacteriales bacterium | reverse complement strand
GGCAAGGACACTATTTCTTGAACGGATTACCCTTTTTCATTTGGCTGTATTACTACACGCGAAAGAAAAACGACCAGCAAAAAGCAGAATTGGAAAGTCCTAAATTCGGCTCTGAACCAGAGAAAAAAGGAACAGAATTGCAAACCATATGAAAAGGTTTCTCTTTCTATATACCGAATTGGCTGAATACATCGTCGCATGCATGCGGGCTTTAAGTGAAACCAATGCTGAAGTGCATGTTGTGCGCTGGCCAGTGAATAGCGAAGCTCCATTCAACTTCGAACTTTCAGAACGACTCACGTTTTATGAAAGAGGTGATTTCGATGAACAAGGATTAATCGCTCTGGCTGAAAAAATAAATCCACACGCTATATTCACCTCAGGGTGGGTAGATAGAGGCTACCTCGCTGTAAGCAAAGCGATGAAAAATCGATGCAACACTGTTTTGTTGCTCGACAATCAATACAAAGGCACAATAAAGCAACGAATTCAAGCGTTACGATCACCTTTTTATCTGAAGCGTATATTCTCTCATGCATGGGTGCCTGGCGAGCCACAGGCATTGTATGCAAGGAAACTCGGGTTCTCTGACGACCATGTTTTTACCGGGATTTATTGCGCCGACACCTCCGTTTTCAAAGCATTCTACGCCTCCAGATCAGAAGAGGCTCCAAAGAAATTCATCTTCATAGGAAGATATTTACCGTTCAAAGGCATTGTCGAATTGTGGTCTGCTTTCAAACGCATCCAACACGAATTTCCTGAATGGGAGTTGAATTGTTTAGGCACTGGCGACATGTGGGAACAGCGCGTGCAAAGCGCAGGCATCAACCACGCTGGCTTTGTGCAACCAAAAGATTTACCTGAATGGCTAAGTCAATCGGGCGTGTTTGTGCTTCCCAGCCACCGCGAACCGTGGGGAGTGGTAGTTCATGAACTTGCTGAAGCAGGTTTTCCAATGATTTGCAGCGATGCCGTTGGAGCAGCAACCATGTTTTTAGAAGAAAACCAGAACGGATATTTTTTTCAAGGTGGAAACGAACAATCGTTGTACGAAGCCATGCGAAAAATGGCCTTGCTTTCAACCGATGAGCGCAGGAAGATGGGAGAGAAAAGCCACGAACTTGCCGAGAAGCTCACAACTGCCGACTGGGTTAAAACAGCCCTCACCTTAGCAAGAGATTAAGCGCTTAAATTGTACTTTTGAACCATGGCGAAAATATTAGTAACTGGAGGTGCGGGATTCATTGCCAGCGCTATGGCAAGCAGACTGGCGCACGAAGGTCATACGGTGGTGATTGTCGATAACCTATTGACAGGCAAAAAGTCGAACGTCCCTGAAAACATCCATTTCGTGCACTGCGATGTCAACGAATTCGCCGATTTATCTGGTGTATTCTACGCCAACGGCTTCGACTACGTTTTTCACTACGCAGCCCTTGTTGGTGTGCAGCGCACCCTTGCAAACCCAGTGAAAGTGCTGAACGATATGGACGGTATCCGCAATGTTCTGCAACTCAGTAAAACAACCGGTGTGAAACGCGTCTATTTCGCCTCTTCGTCAGAAGTGTACGGCGAACCTTTCGAAATTCCACAAAATGAAAACACCACGCCTTTAAATTCTCGCCTGCCCTACGCAATTGTCAAAAACGCCGGCGAAGCGTGGCTGAAAGCGTATGAAAAAGAGTACGGTTTGGAGTATACCATCTTTAGGTTTTTCAATACTTACGGACCGAATCAAAGCGATGACTTCGTTATTTCGAAGTTCATCCGCGCAGCGATGCAAAATGAACCGATTCACATTTATGGTGACGGCTTGCAAACGCGCACGTTCTGCTACATCGACGATAACATCGAAGCTTGCTACCGCGTATTCGCGAATAACCTTTTCATAAATGATGTCGTGAACATTGGTTCTGATGAAGAACTTACAATTGCCACCGTTGCGCTCAACATCCGCGAAGCGTGCAACAGCAACTCAGAAATTGTGCACCTGCCGGCCTTGAGTGAAGGAGATATGAGCAGACGCATGCCCGACATAGAAAAAATGATTTCTATTCTCGGAAACAAACCCCGCGACCTCAAAGCAGGATTGCAATTGCTTATCAATGCTGTAAAACAGAAAGGTCATGTGCGGAATTAATGGCATTATAGGCGTTAGAGATACCCTCGATGCTTCGCTGCGCATCTCGCGCATGAATAACAAACTCGCTCACCGCGGACCGGATGCAGAAGGCGCTTATGTGGTTGAAGGCATCGCCCTCGGACATCGCCGCCTTTCGATCATCGATACCTCCAGCGCAGGCAATCAGCCTTTTCATAGCTTCGACGGCAAGCAAACCCTCGTTTTTAACGGTGAAATTTACAACTACCGTGAACTGCGAAACGAGCTGAATTACCCCTTTTCAACAGGTTCTGACACTGAGGTGCTGCTAGCGGCATACCGCCAATGGGGCATGAGCTTTCTCAATAAGTTGAATGGCATGTTCGCCTTTGCCCTGTGGGATGAAGAACAACGCCAACTCATCATAGCGCGCGATCGATTGGGAATTAAACCTCTCTACTATTGCCAAAAAGGAGCCCTCTTCGCTTTTTCTTCCGAAATGAGGGGCTTGCTCGAAAGTGGCTTGGTTGAGCGAAAAATGAATACCGCAGTCGTTGATGAATACCTGCGTTACCAAACTGTTCACGCACCTCGTACGATATTGAAAGATGTTTATGTGCTCGAACCCGGGCATTATATTCTTTCTAACGACAGCGGATTGGAGACAAGAAAATGGTGGGGATTGTCGGAAAATGCCACGCCCATATCACAAGACAGAAAGGAAAACTTAGTAGATATTTTCAACCTGTTGCAAGACAGTGTTTCACTCCGCATGAGGGCCGACGTTCCTTTTGGGGCGTTTCTTTCTGGCGGTATCGACTCCAGTGCTGTGGTTGGCTTAATGGCATCCGTTTCAACAAAACCAATTGAAACATTCTCTGTAACATTCGACGAAAAGGCCTTTTCAGAAGCCAGCTACGCCGAACTCATTGCGAAACGATTTAATACCAACCACAACGAAATACGACTCACAGCCAACGACTTCATGAATGACGTCCCACACGCCCTTGCAGCAATGGATCACCCCAGTGGAGACGGACCCAACACCTATGTCGTAAGCAAGGTCACCAAAGCATCGGGCGTCACCATGGCGCTCAGCGGTTTGGGTGGAGATGAGCTTTTTGCAGGATATCCCGTTTTCGGTCAAGCCACCGATATGCTATCGAAACGCTGGCTGACTTCGTTCCCGAAATTTCTGAGAAGACTAGCTGCCGAGGGCATGAAGCTATCACAACCGGGAATAGCAACCGCAAAAAAAGCAGAAGCTCTGATGCTTGATTACTTCGACCTTGAGCATTTTTATCCGCTATCTCGTCAGACATTGACAGACAAGCAAACGAAATCATTGCTGACACAAAGCACATTGCACGCCAACCCCGTAAAGAAACAACTCATTGAACTTCTTGACCCAAAAGGGCCAGGATTCAAACTCCCATATCTGAGTCAAGTATCTGTAGCTGAGATCACTACATACATGCAGAATGTACTATTGAGAGACACCGATCAAATGAGCATGGCGCACGCACTGGAAGTCCGTGTACCATTCCTCGATCATCGTTTGGTGTCGTACGTTTTGTCGGTCAGCGATCCACACAAATACCCTC
>JANRAA010000212.1:2154-3709 GCA_030728235.1 Flavobacteriales bacterium | reverse complement strand
AGTTGTCAATCAAAAACCCCAAAAAAATGTACAATTGCGGAAAAGTGATTTGACTGGTCTGCAGGTGTTTCAAAGCGGAATTCTGTTTTCCGCTTTTGTACAGTTGTCAATCAAAAACCCCAAAAAAATGTACAATTGCGGAAAAGTGATTTGACTGGTCTGCAGGTGTTTCAAAGCGGAATTCTGTTTTCCGCTTTTGTACAGTTGTCAATCAAAAACCCCAAAAAAATGTACAATTGCGGAAAAGTGATTTGACTCAAATCTGCTTTACCCCTGCTCCTTAAAACCTAGACTCACAGAATTCACACAATACCTCACCCCCGTATCCGTCGGCCCGTCATTGAACACATGGCCCAAATGACTTTCACACACGCTACAAACGATCTCTGTGCGAATCATCCCGTGTGAACGGTCTACTTTTTCTTTGATGATGCCTTTCTCAATCTCGCGATCAAAGCTAGGCCAGCCGCAGTGGCTATTGAATTTCGATGCTGAAGTAAAAAGTGGAGTACCGCATCCTTTGCAATGGTAAACACCATGCTCAAAATGCAAATTGTACTCGCCTGAAAATGGAGCTTCGGTGCCCGCTTTGCGCATCACACGGTACTCTTCGTCGGTGAGCTTACTCGCCCACTCCTCCTCCGTTCGGGTTACTTTTTGGTTTTCCATTGTTCGATTTAAATCTTCTTTTGTCTCCGCCTTGCTTCTTAAAACCACCTTTTCCTTTCGGTCTGCTACCCTCACCTTCTCTTCGGCGCTTGCCGGATGGTGCATACTCGGGTGTTGGTCCCAACGATGCTGGCGCTTCAGGCTTTAATACAACCTGTCCGATCAATTGTTCTATGCGATGAAACTGCCCCTGCTCACCTGGAGAAACTAGTGTCACAGCCCTTCCTTTACGCGATGCACGTGCTGTTCTTCCAATGCGGTGGACGTATTCTTCCGCGTCGCGCGGGACGTCGAAGTTGATGACCATTTCGATGTCGTCGATATCGATACCTCGGCTTACCACATTCGTTGCCACCAAAATTGGAATGCGACGGTTTCTAAAACCCAGCAAAACCTCTTCTCTTTCTCCTTGCTCGAGATCAGAAGATATGGCTCTGGAGTTCAATCCTTTTTTCTGAAGGAAGGCATCTATTTGAGAGACAATGCGTTTTGTACCTGAAAAGACGATAACGCTTTTCCAATCTTCCGACTTTAGGATTTCTACCAAAAGTGGATTTTTCTGCTCTTCATAAACGCTATAAGCGATCTGCTCAACACCTTCTGCTGGTTTCGATAATGCGATGCTAACAGTAACTGGGTTGTTGAGGATTTGAGAGGTCAACTGCAATATTTTATCGGGCATGGTTGCCGAAAACATCAGCGTTTGACGATTTGGATTCGTTGCCCGAATAATGCGCATGATGTCGTTGTAAAACCCCATGTCCAACATCCGATCTGCCTCATCCAATACCAAAACAGGTAAGGTTGACAGTGGAACGTATCCAAGATTGATGTGCGACAATATTCTACCCGGTGTGGCGACTGTCTCTTATACACATCTCGCAGG
>JANRAA010000212.1:267-2144 GCA_030728235.1 Flavobacteriales bacterium | reverse complement strand
TATCTGCCCCTCCGGTTAAAGCCGCTCTTTCTTGTTTGAAATCCATTCCGTCGCCACCGCCGTAAATGGCCATCGACGACATGCCTGTGAAATACGACAATCCTTGAGCTGCTTGGTCGATTTGAACGGCCAATTCGCGGGTTGGGACAACGATCAATGCTCCCACTCCCTTGCGCTCACCCATGTCCATGAGGATGCTCATAAGCGGAATCAAAAACGCGGCTGTCTTGCCTGTTCCTGTTTGCGCAATACCAATCAAATCTTTGCCTTCCAAAATAGGCGGAATGGCTGCTTCTTGAATAGGAGTTGTCTCGTCAAAGCCCATTGCTTTGATACCATCCATCAACTCATAAGGGATATCTAATTCATCAAATCTCATACGCTACGAAAGTACGCTTTATCATTGATGTATGGGTTAACTTTCATAGACGTGCAACTTTTAGGTGAAAATTGTTGTTTGTCTAATGCATTACTTGAGTAAATTACACTCAATTATGCTAAAAGCCACCCTATTTGTGAAAACCGTATTGCTTGGCATATTGCTGTTTTGCCTGTCGATAGTATCGATGGCTACGCACATTGTAGGTGGTGAAATCTCATATGTCCAAACAAGCCCTAACGGTTACGAGATCACGCTTAAAGTATATCGTGATTGTGGATTTACCAATGTCAATGGCACAGACTTCGACGCCGAAGCAGCAGTGGCCATTTACAATTCGCAAGGTGGCTTGGTTGAATTACTCTTGATTCCTCTTGTCGAGCAAAACGTCAACTTCGTGCCTGTGGTCCTCGAAAATCCGTGTTTTGTCCTTCCCCCTGATGTTTGTGTTGAAGAAGCGATCTATAATGATTTTGTTACGCTTCCGCCATCTGCCAACGGTTATACGCTTGTTTATCAGCGGTGTTGCAGAAACCCATCTATCATTAACATCAACTTCCCAGAAGATACTGGAGCAACTTTCACCACCCAAATACCAGGCACGAATCTGACCACGGCAGAGAACAGCAATCCAACATTTAACACTTTTCCTCCTGTTGCGCTTTGTCAAAACGCAGCTTTTTTCTTCGATCACTCTGCGACAGATATCGACGGTGATTCACTCGTCTATTCTTTCTGCACCCCATTCCTCGGGGCTACTCCTGATGCGCCAATGCCTTCGGACTTCGATCCGCCAGCGCCGCCACCATATATACCTGTAAGCTGGGGACCTGGTTTTAGTGCTTCGTACCCTATTACAAGCAATCCAGCCTTTGCGATTGATCCACAAACCGGGGCCATCACAGGCACGCCGACTCAAGTTGGTCAATATGTTATCGGTATCTGTGTGCAAGAATTCCGCAATGGGATTTTGATAAGCACGAGCAATCGTGACTTCCAATTCAATGTCACTACCTGCGATCCAAACGTGCAGGCTGCTATTCCAGAACAAGATCAGTTTTGCGATGGATTGACGTTCGACTTCAATGCTGTATCGAATGCTTCGACGTTTCTGTGGGATTTTGGAGATCCGACAACTGAAGATGATTTCTCTACACTCGCAAATCCTTCATACACCTATCCAGATACTGGTTTGTATATAGTTACGTTGATTGCCAATCCTGGGTGGACGTGCGCAGATACAGCTTATGCCGAGTATGCCGCATACCCTGTGGTTCTGCCATTGATTCTTCAAGACGACTATACATGCTTAAACGGAGTCGGACTGTACGACTTCAATGCGGGGGGTGATTTTGATGATGACGCAACTTTCTTTTGGGAGTTTGGCCCCACGGGATCGCCTGCCACAAGCACGAGCCAAAGTCCGCTCAATGTGTCGTTCGGCGCTGCAACCAACTTCGATGTATCGCTCACCATATCTCAAAATGGATGCGATTTC
>JANRAA010000212.1:0-257 GCA_030728235.1 Flavobacteriales bacterium | reverse complement strand
ATCATTCTGCGAAGGATTGACATATTCTTTTGAGAACCTCTCGACCAATGCTAGCGAGTATCAATGGAACTTCGGAGTGCCTGGTGATCCAGACAACATTTCAATCGATGTCTCACCAAATTTCACTTTCCCTGATACGGGTATCTACACTGTAACTCTGGTAGCTGGAGGTCCCGGTGTTTGTCCGAGCACAACCACTGCCACCGTAGAAATTTACTGGCTGCTCGACACCTACTTTGCAGCTCCCGCCCCACAGT
>JANRAA010000211.1:755-3721 GCA_030728235.1 Flavobacteriales bacterium | reverse complement strand
CCCCTGACCACATGGCTGTTTATTTGATTTGCTGATAGCACAGCGGCGTACTCGTCAAACAAACGATCACGATCGTCTCGGTTCTCACGCAGTGGATCGTATTCCCACGGGATGTCGGGTGCGCATACCAGCACAATATCGAAAGGTACGTAGCGCAGCGACTGTTCGACAACGCTTGAACATTTTCCAAACTTTTCGATTTGCCAAATGTGCATGACCCAATAGTCGGAGTCTGCAACCCACGAAGAACTGAATCTTTCTGTCTTCTTCCACCAAGCAGCCTGCATTAAGGCAATGTTCTCAATGTCATGAAGTGTGTATTTGGGTGAGCGGTTTTGGAAGTATGAACGCGCGGCTTCTGGACAATAGGGAATTGATAGCGATTCCGCCAATTGAATGGCAAGCGCTGTTTTACCAGAAGATTCAGGACCTGTAATGGCTATTCGCATCTTAAAACAAAGATAGGGCTTCGAAATAACCGTCGATCGCCATAAGCAAGTAAAGCACAAACAATAGCACTGTGATCCACATCCGCCTTTTGGCGTAAAGAAAAATAGCGAGGGTGTCGATCACAATCCAATACAACCAGTTTTCATGAATGAAGGCGACCATCATCCACGTGGCGATTAGACTGAAGATGGTGGTGAAAGAATCAAGATAGGGAGTTGCGGCATCTGAATGGCGACGAAGGAGAAAACCAGAAATTACAGTCGCTGCAGCGCCTGCCGAAATTACCAATAAGTGCGTGCTGATTGTCCATGACGCAGCCATCACTTCAGGCATCAAACTGAAATAGCCAACCACAGCCATGCCTACATAGAACAGGTAAAGAAAGCTTTCAGCGTATATTTTCTTTTTCCAGCAAAGCGCAACGTAGATTGAGGAGCCAATGAATGCAGGAATAAAACAACCAGGTACAACGCCTTTGAGATAGAGCCAAGTGTACGTAGCACTTAGCACCATTGCGGTTATTTCAGAAACAGTAAAAAACAATGTTGAAGATTTCGCACTCGCGTTATTCATCATCGAATGTACAATTGCAAGGCGGGGAGACTTTGACATCAACTTCGGGGAACATGTTGAAGATGCGCTCTTGCTCATTCACCGACATCTCATTGTGCATGAGGTCGAGCAATTTCAAGTTTGTTAGTCGCATCATTGTGCCAGGGTAATAGCCAATTATATTGCTCCAGAGGATCAATTCTTCAAGTTTCTGCAATCGGTGAATCTCATCGGGTAGTTTCGAGATTTCATTGTCGGAGAAGTCGATGCGACGAAGATTTTTCAGGTTGCAAACAGCAACTGGGAATTCTTCAAGATGATTGTGGGCTGCAGAAAGGCGCTGAAGGTTTTTCAGGTTTGAAAGCGCTGCTGGCAGTTCTGACAATTTATTTTTGTCTAGAATGAGCTCTTGAAGATTTTTAAGTTGAAAAACTTCAGGTGGCACTTCTTTTAAACGCTTTCCAGAAAGATCGAGACGGTAAACCGGATACTGGCATTTTAACGCAGCTTCAACCGACTTCCAAACCTTTGCTGTGTCGAGCATAGCGTACGGAATGGTGTCGCTGATCGCATGAGATTTCAACCCAGCGAGAACGAAAATTGTTAAAGCGAATAATGCAATTCTGATCATATGTTTCGAAGAACAAGGTCTCGATCAATCAAAAGCTGTGCCTTGAGTTCATCTAAGGTGTTGAATTTCATTTCATCTCGCAAGCGATGCAGAACAGATATGCTTACCTCTTGATTGTACAAGTCAGCATTGAAGTCTATCAAATGCACTTCAATGCGCTGTTCCAGCGAACTCGTCACGGTAGGTCTGTATCCGATATTCATCATTCCTTGAAAAGTACTGTTTCCATATCGAACCCCCACGGTGTATACTCCGTTAGCTGGAATCAATTTATGTTTGTCTGCAATAGCAATGTTGGCCGTTGGAAAGCCCAATGTTCGCCCTAGCCCATCACCTTGTATAACGCGCCCCGTGAGCGAATAGTTGTATCCAAGAAATGAATTGGCAGTAGATACATCACCAGAAGTCAGAGCGCTTCTAATTTTTGTGCTGCTAATACTAACGTTTTCGATGAGTTGTGCGGAGATTTCTTCGACATGAAAGCCAAACATTTCTCCAAATTCTTCCAATGCGGTAAAATCTCCTTCGCGGTTGCGCCCAAAGCGATGGTCGTAGCCAACAACCGCAGTGTGTATTCCGATGCCCTCTACTAAGAGGTCGCGGACGTACTCTAGCGAAGTCATTCGAGAGAATTCGTGCGTGAATGGCAGCAAGATGAGGTGGTCGATTCCTGCTTTAGCCAGTTTTTCTTTCTTCTCCTCAATTGTTTGCAACAAACGCAACTGAGTGTCGTCGGGAAAAAGCACCAAACGTGGATGAGGATGAAAGGTTAACAAAACCGTTTCGCCGCCAACGCGTTTGGCGATGTCCTTCAACCTGTCGATAATGACGCGATGTCCGCCATGAACACCATCAAAAGTGCCAGTTGTCAATACGGGATTGTTCACCCCCTTAAAATCTTCGACGCGTGTGTATACTTTCAATTTTACCGACTCGATTTTGGCTTCAAATATAACCCATTTGCAAGGGTTAGAGAGGGTGTTGAATGAACGCGGTGTACTTTTTTTAAACATTCATTGTTTAACCCACTCATTAACCTTACTTTTGCACTCGATTTTAGACCCCAAGAAATTCAGTCTGAATATGTCCAACATTGGTAAAATAGCGCAGGTAATCGGTCCTGTAGTAGACGTTGCCTTCGGCAACGATGCAACACTTCCAAACATTTTGGATGCGTTGATCATCACAAGAGATAACGGAGAAGAGTTGATCCTTGAGTGCCAAAAGCACGTAGGAGAAGATACTGTTCGTGCAATTTCAATGGATTCTACGGAAGGTCTTCGTAGAGGCATGGATGTGGTTGCAACAGGAAGTCCGATTTTGATGCCTGTAG
>JANRAA010000211.1:0-745 GCA_030728235.1 Flavobacteriales bacterium | reverse complement strand
AATCAAAGGTCGTTTGTTCAACGTAGTTGGACATGCGATTGATGGTATCAACGAAGTAGATAAAACTGGTGGTGTGCCAATTCACCGCGCAGCTCCTAGATTTGAGGACCTTTCAACTTCTACGGAAGTTCTTTTCACTGGGATCAAGGTTATCGATTTGATCGAGCCTTATGCAAAAGGTGGAAAAATTGGTTTGTTTGGTGGAGCAGGTGTTGGTAAGACAGTATTGATCATGGAATTGATCAACAACATTGCAAAAGGATACGAAGGTCTTTCTGTATTCGCAGGTGTTGGAGAGCGCACACGTGAAGGGAATGACCTTTTGCGTGAGATGATCGAATCAGGGGTTATTAAGTATGGTGCTGACTTCATCCATAGCATGGAAAGTGGAGGTTGGGACTTGAGCAAAGTAGACATGGTTGAGTTGGCGAAAAGCCAAGCTACCTTGGTGTTCGGTCAGATGAACGAGCCACCGGGAGCACGTGCTCGTGTTGCTTTGTCAGGACTAACTGTTGCTGAATATTTCCGCGACGGTGATGAGGAGTCAGGTGGTCGCGACATCCTATTCTTTATCGATAACATCTTCCGATTCACTCAGGCAGGTTCTGAGGTGTCGGCACTTCTTGGTCGTATGCCTTCTGCGGTAGGTTACCAGCCAACATTGGCGTCTGAGATGGGAGCGATGCAAGAGCGTATTACTTCTACAAAAAGAGGTTCTATCACTTCGGTGCAAGCGGTATACGTT
>JANRAA010000210.1 GCA_030728235.1 Flavobacteriales bacterium | reverse complement strand
TGGCTTTCGTTTGGATTGTACAATACCAGGTCAACACTGCTTCCTTCTTCAATGCCTTCGTGGGGGATGTTCAGCACTTCTCGTGGTGAAATAGCCAAGGCTTGAATGCACTGCTCTAGGGTTAGTCCGGCGTTCAACGCAGCACTGAACGTATGCTCTATCGCGCCTATTCCGAAAGAGGCCTGTTCGAATTCTTTGTTTTTGTGTTCTACATCTTCTGGTTGATGGTCAGAACAAATGGCGTCGATAACACCTTCTTTCACAGCCTTTACAAGTGCTTTGCGGTCTGATTCACTGCGCAAAGGAGGCATCACTTTGAGGTTGGCATCAAATCCTTCCAAAGCGGAGTCGTTGAAGTAGAGGTGGTTTGCCGATACGGCACAGGTAATTTGAGCACCATCTTTTTTCGCTTTGCGAATAAGTTCAACGCCTTCAGCAGACGAAACGAGCAAAACGTGCAATTTTCCGCCAGTGTATTTCAGCAAAGCGATATCGCGCATCAAACGAATGGTTTCGCTTAAAACTGGGATGCCTTTCAATCCGTTTTGGGTTGAGGTCGTTCCTTCGTGCACCACACCCTTTCCATTCAAATCGGCATCGCAGGGCAATGAAGCGATCACAGCACCAAAGTTATTGGCATATTCAAGCGCTCGTTTCATCAATTCTGTGCGTTCAACAGGAGCATTGTCGGTGAAGAACACAGCGCCACCTTGCTGCATGTCGAACATCTCTGAAAGCTGTTTTCCTTTGAGCTGTGCCGACATAGCCGCGGCAGGATGCAATTGCACGGTGTGGCCGTTCGATCTGCGCAGCAAATACTCAACATCGGCTCTGCCAGCAATAGGGGGTGTGGTATCGGGCATGCTTACAACATGACTGAACCCGCCTTTCGCAGCGGCATCCAATCCATTCCAAATGCCTTCTTTGTATTCGTTTCCGGGTTCTCTGAAATTGGCTTTAAGGTCAACAAATCCTGGAGAAACGTGCAAGTCCGCAAAGTTGATTTTCTCGGCTTTGCCGTCTGAAATTTTCGACTTTATCGTTTTGATTATTCCATCTTCTATAAGGATGTCTTTCGTTTGTCCGTGGTGTGAACTTAACGGGTCAACGATCACAGCAGATTTGATGAGCCAGCGCATTACGATTTCCAGAGTTTAATTAAAAGCAATTCAATTACGAGAGCGATGAGAGCCAACCAGATGAATCGGTCCCACAGTTTTTTACCACTTTCAAGCTGTTCAACGGTGTTGCTAACCGTTTCAATGGTAGAGTCAACAACATTGGCGTTGTTCCAATTGTAGGAAGAAAGTTGTTCTTTCCAGCCAGCCATGTCATACGCTTCGAGCTTGCTTTCTTTGCGGTCGTAGTTCAACCCGATGGCAGAAACCACACTGTCGCCAAGCATCAAATGGTAATTGCCAGCACCTGTGTTTTGATCTTGCATGAAGATTTCAGTATGTCCGTGCACTTGGCGATACCCCGGAATAAACTCCAAGCCGCCGTCTGCGCTTTGCATGGTATACGTTTGATCTCCAACAAGCACGTTTCCTTTCAATTTCACCACTTGGTCGCTACCAATGGTAAACGATGTGATACCTGATGATTTGCTGAACTCAGCCATGCGCAAGGTAGTAGGCACGAAGATGGCGTGTTGGACGAGATTTGAAATCGAAGTTGTCAGCGGGACAGCCGAAACATACGCCCTCCCAGCTCCAGTTTTTACTTCGAAAATGAAAGGTGAACCGTCTTGCAAACGCATCAATTCTTCGTCTGAAGAGCGACTGGCGCTGCTAAATCCGTAGTAGCCTTGCGTTATTGGGAGGTCGATGTTGCCCGGAATCTTCTCGAAAACGCCCTTGTACAATTCGTGGTCGAGGTTGATGTTAGCGACTTTGCTTTCTCTGGCTACCCATTCGCTGATTTGAGGCGCTGCCAATCCGTCGAGTAAGCGGTTGTATTCTCCTTTTTCGGCCTGCACAGCAGGGATGATGAAGGCTGAGCCTCCGTCGTTAACGCCTTCTATGATTGCATCTGCTAGTCCGCTAGACAAAGATTTTACCTCGTTCAAAATGACGAAATCAAAGCTGTTGAGGTTTCCAAAGTCTACGTTTCGCGAATCTACCGACTCGAATTCGTAAAACGGGTCGTTGCCAAAAATGCTGCGGATCGCCTCTCCTTTGTTTTCACCGTTGATAGATAGCACACGTATTTTCTTCGCTACCTCATAGCCAAAATACCATGTATCGTCGTACACCACTGGATGGTCTTGAATGGATAGTGCTCCATCAATAAATCCGCCAGCGGTATTGGTGAAGAACAACGCGGTATCGGTGTAGCTTTCTGGTGAAATACTGAAACTCCCTACTGTTTTGCCAGCTCCATTGATGCTCAAGCTCATCGGGATGTTTTCAAGCAGTTCAGTGGTGTTGCTGCGAATGCGCAATCGCAAGATTTCGGGTTGGTTGAGCAGTCGCACTGGAGTATCGAACCAAACACTGTCTATCCAACAATTGACGCTTTCCACAGCTTGTTCAGGCAAGAAATTAACGGTGATCAAGCTGTCGGGAGTAAATCCTTCGATGTCGTGACTCGACTTTTGAAGGTCAGAGAAGACATATATGGTTGCAGCGCCTTCTGATTCTTGCAGCAGTAGGTCTTGTTGACGTTGAACGACGTCACCCAATTTCCGAGAAACATTTGAAGCTTGCACATCGTCGATCATTTCCAAGACATCTTCTTGTGAGTTGAGGCGTTGATGACGTCCTTCAAAATCGTTTGTCAGCAGTTGGAACTTATCGGTCGCCTGATAGGCAGATACCACTTCAATGGCTTTTTCTTTGGCGAGGTCCAACAATCGTCCGTCGCGGCTTTCAGCCTCCATCGAGAACGAGTTATCGATGTAAACAGATACCGTTCTGATCGTTCCAGAAGTATCGTTATCTCCTACGGGGATGTACGGTTGTGCAAAAGCAAACACGATGGCAGCCATAGCGAGCAGACGAGCAGAAAGAATCAAGAGGTGACGCAGGCGCGATTTAGATTTCGTTTCTTGCTGTACCTCCTTTAAAAAGGCCACATTTGTAAATACAATGCGTTTGAAACGACGAAAATTAAAGAGGTGAACGATCACTGGAATTGCCAGTGCAAAGAGGGCCCAAAGAATTTCCGGATGCGCGAATTTCATTAAGCATCAAAGTTAGCGCATTTTTGTTGCTCGTGAACTGCTTTTTGCTGTGAAGAAAAAAAATCTATCAAAAAATATGGATTCGGAGGTGTTGAAGACGTTTATGGATGGCCGGGTTACAATGTACAACCGTCCTGATTTTATTGGTTCTGACCCCATTCTCATACCCCATAGGTTCAGTGCGAAGGAGGATAAAGAGATCAGTGCTTTTTTGGCTGCTACCATCGCCTGGGGAAAGCGGAGCATCATCATTTCGAATGCGGAAAAACTTATGGATATCATGGAGAATCAGCCTCATGCATTCATAACGCAAGCTTCAGATACCGATTTGGTGAAGCTGGAATCGTTTGTCCACCGCACTTTCAACGCCACCGATTTGCTCTATTTCGTTGAGGCGTTGCGTCAACTCTACAAGGGTCATGGCGGATTGGAAGGGGCCTTTTCTTCAGGTTTTCAGAAGTATGACAGCACAGCAGAGGCCATCGCCAGTTTCAGAGCGCTTTTTTTATCGTTTGGAGCGCCTGAGCGAACCGGTAAGCACGTCGCTAACCCCCTGAAGGGGTCG
>JANRAA010000209.1 GCA_030728235.1 Flavobacteriales bacterium | reverse complement strand
CAACCGGGTCAATACCGCTTGATATTCCGCGCAAGAAATGCGCGACAGACATTGTATACCATTGAAAAGTCATTTACCATTAAAAGTGGTGCTTCAACAACCATAAATTTGAATTAGCAATACCTCCTATCATGAGAAAATTTGAAATTACCGGAAACAAGGATACACGTTCAGGCTTTGGAGCAGGGCTTTTAGAGGCAGGCCAGAAGAACCCGAATGTAGTTGCCTTGTGCGCTGACCTTACGGGTTCTTTAAAAATGGATGCATTTAAAGATGCTTTTCCAGAGCGATTCTTTCAAACAGGAATTGCAGAGGCCAATATGATAGGAATGGCAGCTGGTATGACAATCGGCGGAAAGATTCCTTTTACCGGAACATTTGCAAACTTTTCGACTGGCCGCGTATATGACCAGATCCGTCAATCGGTAGCTTACAGTGAGAAGAACGTCAAAATATGTGCGTCTCACGCCGGACTGACATTGGGTGAAGACGGTGCAACGCACCAGATTCTCGAAGATGTTGGCATGATGAAGATGTTGCCTCATATGGTTGTTATCAATCCTTGTGATTACAATCAAACCAAGGCTGCAACGCTTGCTATCGCAGAATACGACGGTCCCGTTTACTTGCGTTTCGGTCGTCCGAAAGTACCTGTTTTTACCCCAGAGAACCAGAAATTCGAGATAGGAAAAGCAGTGATGCTAAACGAAGGTACCGATGTAACCATTGTTGCTACTGGCCATTTGGTATGGAAATCAATTGAGGCAGGACATATCTTGGCAGAGAAAGGTATCAGTGTAGAATTGATTAACATTCACACCATTAAGCCATTGGATGAAGATGCTATTTTGGCTTCGGTAAGAAAGACAGGCGCCATTGTTACTGCAGAAGAGCATCAACTTGCAGGAGGATTGGGAGAATCTGTTGCTCGTTGTTTGGTTCGCAACCACCCGACCCCGATGGAGATGGTAGGTGTAAACGACTCATTTGGTGAGAGCGGAACACCAGAAGAGTTGATGACAAAGTACGGCATAGACACCAATGACGTGGTGAATGCAGTGCTTGAAGTAATGAAAAGAAAAGGATAAAGATTACACGTGAATCAGCTCACTTTCAGCAATTTCGCGATAGATGAGCTGACGTGTTTCTTCTGATACAGGGTAAAGTGGCAATCGCATGTGGTTGTCACAAATCCCCATATGTTTCAACACTTCTTTAATTCCACCTGGATTGCCTTCTTTGAAAAGCAATTGGGTAATCTTGCGAAGTTTAAAATGAATCGGTCGGGCATCGTGAAGCTGTCCGAACAAGCTTTGATGCACCATCTTGCTAAACTGCGCTGGGAAAGCATTTCCTACTACTGAAATAACACCCACAGCACCCAAGCTAATCAACGGAAGTGTTAATCCATCATCGCCAGAAATAACCTGAAAATCAGCAGGTTTTGTCGCGATAATTTCCTCGATTTGTTCAATGTTACCGCATGCTTCTTTAACTGCCACAATGTTTTTAAAGTCAGAAGCCAAACGCACAGTTGTAGCTGGTGAAATTGAACTTCCTGTCCTGCCCGGCACATTATAAAGAATGATTGAAACAGGCGAATGTTCTGATATTGCTTTGTAATGCTCGTATATTCCTTGTTGCGTAGGTTTGTTGTAATAAGGACTTACAGATAAGATACCACTGACTCCTTTGGCATCGAATTTATCGAGCGTATCACAAACAACTCGGGTGTTGTTACCACCGATACCGAAAACAACAGGCTTGCGGCCGTTGTTTACTTCGAGGACAAAATCCAAGACACTGCGTTTTTCATCTTGGGTCAATGTCGGTGACTCTCCTGTTGTACCTTGAACAACGAGGTAATCTACTCCCCCTTTGATCAAATGTTCAGTTAGACGTTTTAGGCCTGCGTAATCAATTGAACCATCAGCATTGAATGGTGTCACCATCGCCACACCAAGTCCGTTAAAGTCTCTCATTGTAAAGGAAGATTAGAAAGGTAAAACAACGCTTGATTCCAAAAATCTTCAGGCGAAGTACTCTCTTGTGTTTCTATCATAAAATCAAGCAATTCAGCAGCTCCAGAAGCAGGTGTTCCTACTTTCATTCCAGCATGCGATGCCTTGAGTATGTAGCGTAGTGGTAAACTTGGAGAAGTTGAAAGATCTATCAGCACATCAAACTTTTCGTCGATGAAGTGCATCAGACTAACAGTAGGTTTCAAGTGCCAGTTCAAATCGCTTTTTGTAAAGTACATGTATTCAAGCTTTTGAACTTGGTACCTAGGAAGCTCTTTGGCTGTATTGTCGACATAACCCAACGCACAAACACGTTGTACCCCGAAAGATTCGTGAAGTAGCTTTACGTATGAACGAATCTTCTTGTAATATGCTTCATCTGAATCGTTGTAAAGAATAGCAACACTAGCAGCAGCGTGCAATGTGCTACCAGATTTTGTGCGATCTGGAGCTTGCTCACGGCCAAGGTAATACTCCCCTGCTTTTTCTTTTAAACTTCTTACCAAAGACATAGAACAAATTTAGTTTCAAAGGAGTCGAGTTACCAACTAATAAGTCGGAAAAGATAAAAAAACATCTTCAATGAACCTGAAAAGCGTGTTTCACGTTAAATAAAGAAAAGCACAGCATGAAACATTTGGATGAGAACTGGCTGACTACAGGTGATTTAGACCTAGAGACAAAGCAATATCAGTTGTTTGCGTACCTCCAGCATGTATCAAAGAATTTTGAAGCAGATAAGCTTTACCCCCACCTTGAAGAGTTGAAGAACCAGAAAGATGTGCTGTCAACTTTTCTTTTTCAATTCAAACATTTTCAGGAAACCGCTGAGCAAGAGCTGTCGGGTATGGATATCTCAACGCATAAACTGCTTTACACATCCGCTTTAGCGCAAACCAATACCTCGAAAACACTGGAAGAAATTGCCACCTTCGCATTGCCTTATATCGACCAAAACTTCAAGTATGCATCAATCAAATCAGATGAGTATTTGGCGACAATCGATTTTGAGCCCATCGGAGTTTTACCGAGTTACGTCAAAGAGGGTTATGCTTTTCTGTATCTCGACGCCTTGTCACAAGTCGACATTTTTAAGTATAGCATTCGTCATGTGCAATTCGACGCAGTGGCACCGCTAGAAATATCATTTTTAGGCAGAAAGGTTATGCGGCTTAGTGAATCGTTCAGCAATCTGAAATTGGAGTTAACGAGAAACTTTCGGGACCTGCCCAATCCAGCGGCGTTTTTGCTTCGTCCGATGCGAATGCTGCCAACACAAGAGACGCTCTTACCCCTGTTTAAAAAACGATTGTTTCAAGGTGTTTGTGAATTCAGTTAGAGCTACAACCAAAGCATAAGTGACTTACCTTCGCACAAACTTGTGCTATGGATCTCACGGAAATTCTGCATCATTTGGGTGAATACGACGACCCTACATTTCGAACCGTCTCTCCTCCTATCTATCAATCGAGCAATTTCGATTTTAAGACTGTTAAAGATTTTCGTGCCGCCATGGCCAACGAAGAGCACCTCCCTATTTATACGCGGGGAGCGAATCCTACTGTGCGCCTATTAGAAAAGAAGCTCGCTGCCTTGCAAGGCACAGAAGCAGCACTTTGTTTTGGAAGCGGATCGGCAGCCGTTGCCGCAGCTGTGATGAACAGTGTATCGGGCGGTGACCACGTAATATGTGTTGATTACGCATACAGTTGGACGAAAAAACTCTTGGGCCCTTTTCTG
>JANRAA010000208.1:2830-3772 GCA_030728235.1 Flavobacteriales bacterium | reverse complement strand
ATTTGCTTGTTGTTTTTCGTTTTTGCGGAGCAGCTTCCCTTCTATAATCAGTTTGATAGTTTGATGCACGCCGCTGATTGGGGATTTAGAGTGCCAAAAGCAAGCGACCGCTGCATTGAGCGCGTGAAAGATGTAGAGGGCATCATGTCGTTTATCGCCTATTGGGACAAACACCGCCACGACTTACCGTTTGACATTGACGGAATTGTCATCAAAGTGAATCGCTACGATCAACAGCGCCAGTTGGGGATGACAGCGAAATCGCCGCGTTGGGCGACCTCTTTTAAGTTCAAGGCCGAGAAGGTGTTGACGAGGTTGAATGAAATCACGTATCAAGTAGGGCGCACGGGAGCCATAACACCTGTTGCGAATTTAGAGCCCGTTTTCTTGGCTGGGACAACTGTAAAGCGCGCATCGTTGCACAATGCAGATCAGATTGAGAAGTTAGACATCCGCGAAGGCGATTATGTTTATGTAGAAAAAGGCGGTGAGATTATACCGAAAGTTGTTGGTGTCGAGTTGTCAAAGCGCGACCCGAACAGTTTTCCGCAATTGTACATTTCCCATTGTCCGGAGTGCGGCACAGAGCTCGTTCGAAGCGAAGGCGAAGCCCAACATTATTGTCCGAATGAATATGGCTGTGGACCACAATTAAAAGGGAAAATCGAGCATTTCATTGCCCGCAAAGCCATGAACATTGACGGCATGGGGCCTGAAACAGTTGAGCAATTGTGGGATGCCAAGTTGATCGACAACGTAGCCGCATTGTATTCGCTTACCGCAGATCAATTGTTGCCACTCGAACGCATGGCCGAACGCTCGGTCGAGAAGTTGCTAGAAGGCATCGAAGCATCGAAAAGTCAACCCTTTGAAAGGGTGCTTTTCGCTTTGGGCATACGCCATGTAGGCGAGACGGTAGCGAAGAAATTGGCACGTCACTTC
>JANRAA010000208.1:0-2820 GCA_030728235.1 Flavobacteriales bacterium | reverse complement strand
ACTTCAAATCGCTCGAAGCCTTGATGCTGGCCGACAAAGAAGAGCTGCTTCACGTAGAAGAAATTGGAGACAAAATCGCTGAAAGTCTGCTCATCTATTTTGCTGATGATCGCAACAGAGCCGTCTTGGAAGCGTTGATAGCAGCCGGATTGCAGTTCACAATGGCGGATAGCACCGCCGATGGTGGGTCGCAAGTGCTCGATGGCAAGTCGTTCGTCGTTTCTGGTGTTTTCACCGCTTTCTCGCGGGATGAAATCAAAGACATGATCGAGAAACACGGCGGCAGGAACGTGGGGTCGATATCTGCCAAAACCGATTACGTGCTTGCAGGTGAGAACATGGGGCCAAGCAAATTGAAGAAAGCGGAAAGTTTGGGGGTGCCGATTATTTCTGAAGACGACTTTCTCGCGATGATTGGGTGATCACTTAAATCGGTATCCCAAATTGATTCCTACGTATCCGTTTGTCGTTGGGGCAGGGTTGTAGTATCTGCCGAAGGCACCATTTACCGATACAAACGATGAATACTCGCTATTCAAGATGTTTTGCATGCCACCAAATACTTGCACCGTCCAGTTATCGGGCAATAAAAAGCCTGCATCAAATTGAGCACGCACATTCAACAAATGGTAAGGATTGGTGAATACACTGTTCGCATCGTTTACAGGCATGCGATCGGAATATAGTTCTTGCACACGAAGACTCAACCCCAAACCGAATGTAACATCCATTGTAAACGAACCCGTTGCAAAGGGTACTCCTGGAAGTCGGTTTTCGTCGACTACGTCATTCGGACGGTTGTAAGCGAATTTCTGAAGGGCTCCCGTTGCTGCGCATTGTATGATTCTTACAACTCCACGAGGTTTTGAAAGCAAGGAGAATTTCAAAGATCCTTCAGCGCCTTGTTGTAGTATTCCGTTTGCGTTTCCAAACGTCACTACTCCGACAGAATCGGTGATAGGGACAATCGCATTGGTCAGTTCTTGAGAGTAGACACTCAGTTGGTAGCCGAGAAACTTGCTATTTCCTTTTAGTCCGGCCTCAATACTAAACGCATCTTCGGCATCCACACGGTCGGAGATCACTCCGTTTGAAGGATCGATGACCTCGAGTAGAGAAGGAGGACTGTAGCCCAAAGAAGCGGACCCAAAAATGAAATGCTCTTTGAAGTATCTAACGCTTAATCCTGCCCGTGGAAGCAATGCTGTCCATGAACGGTTTACTCCATCATCCAACGAAGTTGCAGTGATAATTAGTTTGTTACGGCTGCTCAACGCACGACCAGCGTATGTGGCGCCAATTTCAGCGAAAAATAGATTTCGATATGAAACGTCGGCAACACCACCTGCCAGCCATTCTTCTGAATAGGTGTGATTTGAATAACGCAATTCACCAGCAGCACCCTGAATAAGGTCAAACTCATCCAACGTATTGTCTTCGCCGTTGTATTCACCTGATGCTTGCAGGTTGATTTTTAGCTCATTCCTATCCCAAAGTTGAATATCGAATCGGGTTCGGAAGCCGCCGCCTGAAGCCGATTCATCTTTGTACCCATTGAAAAACGGACTCGTTCCAAAAGGGTTGATCTTCGTTGTGGAAGAGAAGTACAAGGTTGTTGAGTTTTTAATAAACCGCGAAGTAAACTGCTGACGAAATCCAGTTTGCATGCGTTTGCGTTCAACGTGTGTGTCGTTCTCAATGGTATAGGCTGGCGACGAAGTCGGATCATCATACGATGAAAGTGCCCCTGGAAGATCCCACGCACCGTTGTAAAACAGGCTAATCAAATCATATCGAAAGCGATCGTTTGCTTTCAGACTGACTTTTAAAAGCTGCTGGCTTTTCTTGTTTGTCTCCTGCTCGCGGTAGCCACTGGTTTCTTGGTAGACATTTGAAAAACGTACTTGAACAAGGTCGTTGCCAGCCGTAATGTTTGATGCCGATCGGATGTATCCGAACGAACCGATGGTTGTTTCACTCATCAGACTTGGATAACCGATAACTGGCAGGGCTGTGGATGCTATTAAGACACCACCATTTCCGGCTCCATACGAATTGGCTGCGGGGCCTTTTATGACCTCAATGGAATACAGATCGGCAGGATCGATCAGTTCAAGTGAAGCTTGTCCGTCAGGACTTGTAAGTGGCATCTCATCCATATAGATTTTGATGTTCCTCACAGCAAAAGGAGAGCGAATAAAACTACCTCGTATGCTGATTCTGCGGCTTCCCCCAAGTCCACGTGCATCATATTGCACACCCGGAATAGTATTGAGCGCATTCTGCAGGCTCGATCTATCGTCTCTGCTCAAATCGATTTGAGAGATCACCGCGCCCGGCAGTGTGTTTGTGGTGTAGTTCACCTGCCGAATTCCAGCCGATATGGCTGCGCCACTTATGTCTACTGTGTTTTGATTCAGCGCAATAACATACACATCGCCTTTCGGGGCGAAAGTGATTTCGGTGCTGTATTGCAGATGTTCGATCGTCAGCTTGGTTGTGGCAGTCGTGATTTCGAATTCTCCGAGGACATCGGAAACGGCCACCAGTTGCGCGTCGATCAGGATGTGAGCTTCATTGATGGGCACACCCGACTGAGCATCAACCAATTTGCAACGTTGCGACTGACTGATTGCTGAAATAGAAAAGCAGCTAAGAAAGACAAGTAGAGCGTAATGACGCATTATCTCACAACGAAAGTACGCGTAATGGTACCCAATTCTGTTGTGCTGGTAACATAATAGCTGCCTGCTGCCAACTCTCTAACTGGAAGTTTAACATTGTTGTCTTTGATGACATAACGTCCAACTTCTTGACCTG
>JANRAA010000207.1:5565-20547 GCA_030728235.1 Flavobacteriales bacterium | reverse complement strand
TTTTGCTTTCAAAGCGAACGCCGGGACAATAGTGCTAGAAGGAAAGTACCAACAAAAAAATGTATACGTGATCAACAGCATCTCTGCAGATGGTGTTGGTTTTTGCGTATTTGAAGTTACCGTGAATGGACAAATCACGAGTGACGAAACGAACAGCAATGCCTTTGAAGTCGACCTTTCGGTTTACGGCTTCAAATTGGGCGATGATGTTGTGGTGACCATCAAATACAAAGATGGTTGTGAGCCCAAAATCATCAATCCAGGTGCTCTCGAACCGTCTCCGACATTTGAAACCACAGATATTCGCATCGATAACGCGGGAATGCTCACTTGGGAAACCTTGAATGAGCAAGGTCGCTTGCCTTTTGTTATCCAACAGTTCAAATGGAACAAATGGGTGAACGTGGGTGAAGTAATGGGCAATGGCACTTCGGTGAAAAACACCTATTCTTTTCAAACCTCACCAATTTCTGGTGTCAACCGCTTCCGTGTGATGCAGCGTTCTCAAGAAAATAAGAACCGCACCAGCAAAGATGTAGAGTACACTTCTGAAAAGCCAGAGGTGACCTTTATCTTCGAAAAGAAAGACAAGCGATTGGTATTCAGTTCTGATACCAACTACGAATTGTACAATGCCTATGGTCAGATCATCAAACGTGGGTTTGGATCTAACTGTGATGTAAGCAACATGGGCAAAGGCGAGTACTACATCAGCTTCGACGCTACTACCCAGAAGTTTGAGAAGAAATAACTCAAACTTCTTGTCATACAACATTTTAGCTTTTTCTTCGTAACAGAAGTAAACAACGGCATATGATAAAGGCAGTAAATTGTTTTTACCTGCTTGTCTCGTTGGTCGTATGGTCTGCTTGTAGCAATAGTGCGTCGTCGCCACCCCAACCCACTACAGCAACACTTCCGATTACAATTGACCTGCCGGAGATAAAGCATCGAAAGAATCTGATTCTCTTGACTGAGAATGGTTCTACTTCCTACTATTTGTATCGCGGACAAGGAATGGGCTACGACTATGAGCTCGTGCGCGCTTTTGCGAAAAGTCAAGGACTGGGCTTACAAGTGAAAGTGCTCACCGATCTTGAAGATATGTTTCACCTTCTTCAATCAGGAGATGGAGATATCATCGCGGGCAACTTGACCCACATCCCCGAAAGGGAAAAGTATGTGCAATTCACCTCGGCATTGAGTGAAACGCGTCAGGTATTGGTGCAGCGAAAACCACTGAACTGGAGAAAGATGTCGAAAGAAGAACTCGATGACTCACTCGTCAGATCGTTTGAACAACTGCACAAAAAAGAAATCTATGTACATGCTCTAACTACCTTCTACAGCAACATCCTCGAACTGGAGCATGCAGCTGGAATTGACGTGGATGTGATAGAAGCCAGTGCAAGTTTGGATAGCGAGACACTGATTCGGTTGGTCGCAGAAGGACAAATACCATACACCGTGTCGGATGAGAATTTGGCCCGCATCAATGCAACCTATTATCCCGATTTGGACGTCGAATTCGCTGTTAGTGCTCCTCAAGAAATAGCGTGGGCAGTGCGTAAAGACAGCGATAGCCTGCTTCTCGCCATTGAAGAGTGGATGTCGAAAAAAGAGATCCAGAAAAAACTGAAGTACACATACAAGAAGTACTTCAATTCGCCACGTGATCAAATGGGGCGTATGTCTAGTGAGTTTTGCTCTCTCGAAGGAAACTGCATTTCTGAGTACGATGCATACATCAAAAAATACAGCGTAAAAATCAATTGGGATTGGAAGCTCCTCGCAGCGATGATTTATGAAGAATCGCGCTTCAACCCCGATGCACGTTCGTGGGTAGGTGCATTTGGACTAATGCAATTGATGCCCGCTACTGGTGAGCGATTTGGCATCGACACCACACAAACCGTTGAACATAACATCAGAGCAGGTGTTGATTACCTGCGCTACCTTGATCGCATGTGGCGAGATAAGATCAACGATTCGTCTGAACGTGTGAAATTTATCCTCGCATCATACAACATCGGACCCGGTCATGTACTCGATGCTCAAGCCATAGCGCGAGAATTAAATTTAAATCCCGAAATTTGGGATCACAACGTCGCCGATTGCCTGCTGCTTAAATCCGATGGCCGTTACTTGCATCTTCCCGATGTGAAACACGGATACTGCCGAGGAACAGACACAGTGAGCTACGTGAACAGGGTGATGAATCAATATTTATTGTATCAAAACTTAAAAGTGTGATTCGCTATATAGCAATTCTGACATTCGCATCCATTGCCCTTTTTGCTTGCAAGAAGACCAAAAATCAAGATGTGGTGGTTGAAGGTACGATTACCGATTACCGCAACGGCAGCGGACTGTTGAATGTATACCTCACCCTTGATGAACAAGTCGTTAGCGGAGGTGTGCTAAGCGGTGGTTTTACGACAATTGCAGAAACGTCTACCAACAGCGACGGTACCTACAAATTGGAATTTGCCCGAAGCAATGCGCTGACCTATCGCGTGGGCATTGAAAAGACTGGTTTTTTCGATCGCGAGATTGATATCAATCCTGAAGACGTTTCCCCGAACAACCCATACAACCTTTCAGTTGCTTTGGTGCCGGAAGCCACGGTGAGTGTCAGATTGGTAAATACCTCTCCGGTAAGCAACAATGACCTTGTAAAGTTTCGCTATTTGTCGCCGAATTTTAGCTGCGAATGTTGCACCAGCGATTTGATTCAAGGGGAAGGAATGAGTGTTGATATCACCTCCACCTGCAAACTGTACGGCGATAGTTGGATATACTATCGGTGGGATATTTTTAAAGATACCGACACCTCATTCGTCGACTCGGTATACTGTCCGGCTTTTCAAACCACCAACATCCTCATCGAGTATTGATATCCGAAACTCACCTCAAGGTTACAAAAACGGCTAGGGTTTTCTTCGCGGGCAACGCCGCGGATGTTGAACTGGATACTGCTGTGATCGTTTTGCATGGCTATGGCATGTTGCCAGCTTATTTTCTGCGCAAGTTTGATCCCCTGGCAACCCATAAAAAGTTGTTCATAGCCCCTGAAGGACTGCATCGTTTCTACACCCAAGGAAGTTCTGGTCGCGTAGGCGCAAGCTGGATGACCAAAGAAGACCGCTTAACGGATATTGCCGATAACAACAAATACCTCGATCAAATCATGGACATCCCTGCTGTTGCAGGCGCGAAAAAGAAAGTGTTGTTGGGGTTTTCGCAAGGAACAGCAACCGCTGTCAGGTACTACTGCCAATCAAACGTACAGTTCGATCAAGTGATTTTGTGGGCAGGCGTTTTTCCGCACGACCTATCACTACCAGAAAATGTAACCCGGTTAAATGAAACAGCGCTCGAAATCGTTGTAGGAAGGCAAGATGAATACCTCACCAGTGATGCCGTTTTGCAAGTGTCTGACCTGCTTAAGAAAGCCGGTGTTGTATGCAACGTGACCTGGTTTGAAGGCACTCATGTTATCGATGGCGATACGCTCGCGAAGGTGCTGAATTGGTAATCGGCATGTTTCTTCATGTTAAGAATTGAATCGAGCGGCTTTTTTTAATAATGACCGTGTTGGCATCCTTCGTATCTTGCAAGCAAAGTAATCCACATGAGAAAAGCGCTACTCGTTTTATTTGTCTTTTTCACCTCGGCAACCACCTTTGCACAATTCAATCCAGACAACCTTCCGCACAACCTCACTCAGGAAGAGATCGATAATGCCCGCAATCACGTTTTTGCAGTTAGCAGTGCACGGGGAATTACCACGCCACCGCCGTTTTCGAACCTAAGAAACATGGCAGAATGGGAGGAGATTCAGGTGTTGGTAGTGGCATGGACATCTTATCCCACCATTTTAAAGCAAATAGTTGCCAATGCTCGCTTGGAGTGTGAAGTCGTTATTTTAGCTGAGAACCCTTCAGCAACGGAGGCGGACCTTTTTCAGACTTGAACAACGTTACCATTTTGGATGCTACATACGATAGTGTCTGGATGCGCGATTACTTTGCCAATTCGGTATATGCCGATGAGGTAGGCGAGCTTTTCTTGGTTGATTGGATCTACAACCGTCCTCGTCCGGAAGATGACGCCTCACCGCAATACGTAGCCGATTACTTAGGGATTGATATGTATTGTACAACCGACACGCCTTATGATTTGATGAATACTGGTGGCAATTACATGACCGATGGATTTGGTAAGGCTTTCGCTTCTGAGTTGATTCTTGATGAGAACAACGGCACAGCTACAGGTTGGGGTCCCATGCATCCAGATCAGAGTGAAACTGAGATCGACGAGATTTTCAGCATGTATATGGGTATTGATGAGTACATCAAGATGGACATCTTGCCTTATGATGGCATTCACCACATCGACATGCACATGAAGTTGTTGGATGAAGAGACCTTGTTGGTAGGGGAGTATCCGGATGGTATTTCAGACGGTCCGCAGATCAATGCGAATATTGAATATGTGTTGAGTAATTTTCAATCGAAATGGGGTACAAATTTTAAAGTACACCGCATTCCGATGCCGCCAAGCACAAGTGGCAACTGGCCGAGCACACCATGGCCAAACACCGCATCATATAGAACCTACACAAACTCGGTATTCATAAACAAGACGGTTCTTGTCCCAACCTACCGAGAAGAATACGACACCACGGCCATGCGCATCTATAACGAGCTCTTACCAGGATATACCATTGTTCCGATTGATTGCGACAACCAACCCGATAACATCATTTCGGCCAGCGGCGCTTTGCACTGCATCACCCACTCCGTAGGGGTTAACGATCCGCTTTTGATCTCGCATCAGCCCCTGACTGATACCTACGATGACTTCAATCCCTACACTGTTTCGGCATACATGAATCACAACCAAGGTGTTGAATCGGCATTTATGTATTGGAAAACTAGTTTGACAGGTGCTTACAACGAAGTGTCCATGTCGAATGTTGGCACAAACACTTGGGAAGCGAATATTCCAGCACAACCAATCGGTACCCGTATCTATTATTATGTGCACGGAATTGCTGCAGATGGTAAAGAATTATCTCGTCCGATGCCTGCGCCGAATGCCTATTGGTCGTTTGATGTTTTAACGACAATCAACGTGAACGAAGTTGACATTGCCTCATTCAAACCTGCATTTCCAAATCCTGCGGGTGCTATCACCTGCATACCAGTTGTTATGTTGAGCAGCGCCAAAGGAAGCATGACTTTGGAAGATGTAACAGGGCGCGTGGTGATGGACATTTACAACGGACAATTTCCAATGGGAGAGTCGAAGTATTTTTTCGATGCTTCAACATTGTCTAGTGGAGCTTATTTGATTCGCTTGCAGACAGGAAACACATCTGTTTCGCAACGCATCATGGTGAACTAAGAAATACGATTAAAAGGAGAAGCCCCGCTTGAAATTCAGGTGGGGCTTTTTTTTATGTTCGACAATGAAATGATTGTGCGTTCAGATATTGAATTTGAAAGGAAGTGGAGGGAGCATGAGATGGGGGTGAAAGTTTGGTGTTTTGTCTGTTTTTTTAGCCTCGTAGAAAACTGGCATTGTTTAACTAGCTGATATACAAAGGAATGGAGGATTTTGTTTCGGGGGCCTCCAACCTCCTCCCCACAGCGAAGCTAGTGTTTCCCAGAAATTTTGAGCTATAATAAACGTTTATAAACGTTTATTCTTTTTGTCGGTCAAAACCTTGAAAAACAACAAGATATCTCCTAAAATCGCGTATAAAACGAAATCTACAGTCGATGTTACCCCGTTGTCTTATTTGCGCTGATATCGAATGAGGTAATTGGATGAGAAAGGGGGTAGATAGAAAAAAGTGATTTTTTTAACATGCTGATATACAGCGGAATGGGAGATTTGGTTTCGGGGGCCTCCAACCTCCTCCCCACAGCGAAGCTACGATTCCCCAGAAATTTTGAGCTATAATAAACGTTTATAAACGTTTAAATCCAAAAGTGTTAATGCGTTGAAATTCAACAATATATAACGAATAAACCGAAACCGCCTTCGCCCACATTACCCCACAAAAAAAAAGCCCCGCATGTGCGGGGCTTTTTTGGATAAATAAATTAAATCTTAATCTCTTCTTCCCAAAATGCGAAGCAAAAACAAGAATAGGTTGATGAAGTCGAGGTAAAGACTGGTAGCACCCATCAAAGCGAGTTTCCGACTTTGCTGACTGCCCAATCCAACTTGCATGCCCATGGCTTTTATTTTCTGCGTATCGTAAGCGATCAACCCTGTAAAGATTAACACGCCTATGATGCTGATGATATAATCGATGCGCGCACTGCCGAGAAACATGTTCACCAGTGATGCGAGGATGATTCCCACCAATCCCATCATCAAGATAGACCCGAACTTGGTAAGGTCGGTTTTTGTGGTGTAACCAACTGCCGCCATGATAGCAAACGTACCTGAAGTGATGGCAAACACTTTAATGATTGCCGTCATCGAATAAACGAAGAAGATATAGCTCAAACTAGCACCCATGGTTGCTGAAAACAGCAAGAACACAATCGACAATCCAATGGCCGAAAAACGTTCAAAGGCGAAATTCATAACCAAGATGAAGCCGAGAGGGGCAAGCATAACAACCCATCCAAGGGGTGTTCTGCCAGTTTCAGAAAATAAAGAGGTAATCAAGCCCGAAGAGGCGAAATACCAAGATACAACTGCTGTGAGTGCTAGTCCGGCAACCATCCATGAAAAGACATGAGCTGTAAACTGACGAGCAAGATCAGAAGATTCAGATCCAACAATTGACTGACCGTCTAATATTTGATTCTCTTCCATATGTTTTATTTTTTTAATCTTATTGACATTAAATCTGAAAGTGAAGTGCACAACACTCCAATACAAATGTATGATTTTGTAGATATGTCTAACATCGGCGATAGCCAACAAAACTTACATGTGATTTTTACGGTAGAACTTTACCCGTTTTGTCCGTGCAATAGCGAAATGAACTCTTTTCGTGTCTTTGAGTCATCCATAAAAACACCTGTAAACGCAGAGGTTGTGGTTACAGAGTTTTGCTTCTCAACACCACGCATTTGCATGCACAGGTGACGTGCTTCTATAACTACTGCTACACCTGCTGCGCCCAGTGTTTCTTGCAGACAATCTCGAATTTGCATCGTAAGGCGTTCTTGGACTTGTAATCGGCGAGAGAAGGCATCAACAATGCGAGGCAGCTTCGACAAACCAACGATTTTTCCTTTTGGGATATAGGCGATGTGCGCTTTGCCAAAGAATGGGAGCAGATGGTGCTCGCAAAGACTAAACAGCTCGATGTCTTTTACGATGACCATCTGGTTGTAGTCTTCATTAAATAGCGCGCTTTTTAGTATCTCTGTTGGGTCAATTTCATATCCGCTCGTAAGAAAAGCCATGGCTTTCGCTGCACGTTCGGGTGTTTTTACCAGTCCTTCACGCTCAGGGTCTTCACCCCAAGAGTTCAGCAGTTCGCGGTAGCGAGCTGCATCACTGGCTATTTGATTTTCGTCGTATGAATCTGTGCGTTTGTATGCCATGCTCAATTGCCGAAGTACTCGGCGTAGTTGTTTTCGGTTTCTTCTAATTTCAGACTGTGTAATGTACAACCTGTTTCTGAGATAGGTCCTATCAACCGATCCCAAATAGCGATAATGATGTTTTCTGTAGATGCCATTTTACCTGCCATCCAAGGCACGTCGAGGTTGATGTTTTTGTGGTCTAAATCGTCAATAATGTAATCGTTGATGATGTCTTTCAACACCTTCAAATCCATGCAGTACCCTGTGTCTGCCTTTGGCGTGCCTTTCACTGTCACGAAGAGGGTGTAGTTATGTCCGTGCCAATTTTTGTTCGAACATTTCCCGAATATTTCTTCGTTTTTTTGGTCATCCCATGCGGGATTGGAGAGTTTGTGAGCGGCATTGAAACGCTCGCGTCGGGTAATGTATACTGTATTCATAGGTTACGAATCACATCCGCTTAGGGTAAATACAATACCTTTGTAGGGTTAATTGTTCTCCGAAGCGAAAAATAAATGATAGTAATTACTGGTGCCGCAGGATTTATTGCCAGCTGCTTGGCTGCAAAGTTAAATGAAGAAGGTTACTATGACCTTGTTCTTGTCGATGATTTCTCTCATGAGTCGAAAAAAATCAACTATGCCGATAAACGTTACACGGCGTTGGTTGATCGAAACAACTTTTTTACCTGGCTAGCTGCCAATGAAGATCAGGTGCAATTCATCTTTCACCTTGGTGCGCGCACCGATACCACGGAATTCGATAAAAGTATTTTCGACCGTTTGAATCTCAACTATTCGAAGCAGATGTGGAATGCTTGCGTTGAATACGGTTTGCCTTTGGTGTATGCATCTTCAGCAGCAACCTACGGTGATGGTGATTTGGGATACAATGATGACCACGGTGTGGTGAATCAGCTTGTGCCACTCAACCCTTACGGGGATTCAAAAAACGATTTCGACAAGTGGGCGTTGGAACAAGATCGCGCGCCATATTTCTGGGCAGGCCTGAAGTTTTTCAATGTCTATGGTCCGAATGAATATCACAAGGGTCGAATGGCAAGCGTTGTTTTTCATGCTTTCAACCAAATCATGAAGTCGGGGGAGATGAAGCTTTTCCGCTCGCACAGGGATGATTATACCGACGGCGGACAAATGCGCGATTTCGTGTACGTGAAAGATGTGGTAGAAGTGTGCAACTTCTTGATGCACAATCGCAAAAATTCAGGTTTGTACAACTTGGGTAGCGGCACTGCTCGTCCGTTTCTCGACCTCGCAAAGGGTGTTTTCAAAGCGCTCGGTAAAGATGAGAATATCGGATTTGTAGATACGCCGGCAGATATCCGCGACAAATACCAATATTTCACGGAAGCCAATATGTCGAAGCTGATCGGTATCGGGTACGACAAGCCGTTTACTTCACTTGAAGACGGTATTTCAGATTACGTTCAGAACTACTTGGTGAAGGGGAAGGTTTATTGATACGCACAGGTCCCATTATTAGACCGGAGAAACGTGCTATTGAATGTTCAATTCAATTTGAGAGGAATGTCCGTTTAGGAAGTTATCAGAGCCAAAGCCGAATCACAACTGCGCTTTCAACTCCACCAAAAAAGCCCGTATGGCCTGCAACCGCTCTACGACTTCTGCGTCGTTGTCGGATTCCGTTGGATTTCCTTTTAACTGCTTTCGCGCGCCGTCAAGCGTGAATCCACGCTCTTTTACCAAATGATGTATGGTGCGTATGGTGTCGAGGTCTTTCCGCGTGTACATGCGGTTTCCACCTCGTCCTTTTTTCGGTTGGATGCTGTCGAACTCCTTTTCCCAAAAACGAATTAGCGAGGTATTGACATCGAACATCTCAGCCACTTCAGAAATGGTGAAGTATTGTTTTTCGATATCTTTTTCTTTGTACGCCAATTCAAGGTAGGTTTGAAATGCAAAGGTAGTGTTTAGTCGAAAGACTGATTCCCTATTGATGATTGTTCGAGCAATTTTTCGAATTGTTCAGGTGTCAGATCATTGAAATAGAAGTAAGCAGGGTTTACCTTCTCTCCATTTTTGATGACCTCATAGTGCAGGTGAGCCCCTACTGAAGTTCCTGTATTGCCTACGTATCCGATCACTTCTCCGCGCTTCACTTTTTGTCCAAGGCGCACGTTCACTTTGCTCATGTGCGCATACAAGGTCTCATACCCATATCCATGTTTTATGATGACGTGTGTTCCGTAACCGTTGAATTTATTCTCGGTCTCAATTACTACACCGTCTCCTGAAGCGAAGATTTCAGTCCCCTCAGGCGCGGTGAAATCCATGCCGGTATGCATTTTCGGAACTTTATAAATGGGGTGAATGCGCATTCCATATCCGCTAGCCATGCGGGTGAGGTCTTCATTTCTAACAGGCTGAATCGCAGGAATCGACGACAGCATGGCTTCTTTGCTGCGTGCCAACTCTATAAGCTCTTCGTACGATTTACTCTGTGCTACCACCTTGCGTTGGAGCTGAGAAATCATCCTTTTGGTTTCAATCAATGCGTCAGAGTGGTAATAACCGCGAAGATTTTTTTCACGATCAATTCCCCCTATCCCTGCCGTGCGCAGGTGCTGAGGATAAGGTGCTGTACCGAAAATGCTGCGGTAGATATCGTCGTCGCGCAAAGCCAAATCATGAATGACTTTCTGCATCTGAGAAACATCTTTGTTCATGTCTTTCAACTGCTCTTCCAAAAACGTAATCTCTCGTTTTTGATCGCGCTCGATCGGACTTTCGAAAAAGGAATTAAACACTGCAATGCTTGCAAAGGAGACGACCGCGATAATGCCGATCCACTTCATGGTGATTAAGACATAGTCTTTCCATGTGAGTGGCACGCGCTCGTACTGCAGCTGTTCAGGGTTGTATTTGTAACGGTATCTCGACATTCAAACAAATATCCTTGTGCTCAAGGAGTGGCAAGGTAGCCAAAATAGTATACTTTTGCAATCGCTAAACTGCGTCTACTGTGGCTTTAACAACCATTATGACCAGCGGCCAATTTGCATACAACTATGGAATCAGCGAAAATACGTCAGACTTTTTTCGATTTCTTTGCGTCTAAAGGACATGAGATCGTGCCTTCGGCACCAATGGTGGTGAAAGATGACCCGACTTTGATGTTCACAAATGCGGGGATGAACCAGTTCAAAGACTTGTTTTTGGGCAATGCTCCAATCAAACATGCGCGCATTGGAAATACCCAGAAATGTCTGCGGGTTAGCGGTAAGCACAACGACCTTGAAGAGGTTGGGGTAGATACCTATCACCACACGATGTTCGAAATGCTCGGCAACTGGTCGTTTGGCGATTATTTCAAGAAAGATGCAATTGAATGGGCGTGGGAGCTGCTCACTGTTTCCTACGGACTCGATAAAGATCGCCTGTACATTACGGTGTTTGGTGGCGATGAGCAAGATGGCCTCGCGGCCGATGAAGATGCACGTGCCATTTGGTTGAACTTGGTGCCCGAAAACCGCATCCTAAAATGCAGCAAAAAAGATAATTTCTGGGAGATGGGTGAAACGGGTCCGTGTGGTCCATGCTCTGAAATACACGTCGACATACGCAGCGATGAAGACCGTGCTGCCATTCCTGGAGCCGACTTGGTGAACAACGACCACCCGCAGGTGATTGAAATCTGGAACTTGGTGTTCATGGAGTTCAACCGTATGTCTGACGGTCGCTTGGTTGGGCTGCCAAACAAACACATCGACACAGGCATGGGACTGGAACGCCTTGCCGTTGCTCTTCAAGGCAAAAAGTCGAACTACGATACCGATATATTCGCGCCTTTTATTCAAGCACTCTCGAAAAGATCGGGCATTGAATACACGTTTGGAGATGGGAAATCAGACGTTGCTATGCGCGTTATTTCCGACCACCTTCGGGCTGTGGCTTTCAGTATTGCCGACGGACAACTGCCCTCAAACAGCGGTGCGGGGTATGTGATTCGCCGTATTTTACGTCGGGCCATTCGCTACGCTTTCAGCTTTTTAAACCTGAAAGAAGCTTTTATCTACGAATTGGTTGAATTGTTGGCAGCCCGCATGGGACATGCGTTCCCGGAGCTTGTGAAGCAGCAAGACATTATCACGAAAGTGATCAAGGAAGAAGAGGAAGCGTTCTTACGCACCCTCGACAAAGGTATTTCTCGTTTGGATGATACCATCAAGAATTTGAAGGGCACCGAACTGCCAGGTAATGTGGTTTTTGAGCTATATGACACCTACGGTTTTCCTGCTGACCTCACTGCGTTGATCGCATCTGAAAACAAGTTGACGATCGACGATGCTGGCTTTACCAAAGAGCTCAATGAGCAAAAAGAACGTTCGCGCGCTGCAGGAAAGATCGAAACCGAAGATTGGGTTGAAGTACGACCAGATGTCGTTGAAGAATTCGTAGGCTACGATCAAACCGAAGCACAGATTCAAATCACACGCTACCGCAAAATAAAGGCGAAGGGAAAAGAACAGTATCAGTTGGTTTTCAATCTGACGCCGTTTTATCCTGAAGGTGGCGGACAAGTTGGCGATACGGGTCACATCCTCGCCGCTGGCGAGAAGGTAGAAATTACCGATACAAAAAGAGAGAACAACCTGATCGTGCACTTTGCTGATGCCTTGCCGGCGAATACAGGGTTGACGTTTAGCGCCGTTGTAGATGTCGACAAACGACTTTCTACAGCACGCAACCACTCTGCAACTCACCTCATGCACGAGGCTTTGAGAGAGGTACTCGGCACACACGTCGAACAGCGCGGGTCGCTAGTGAACGATGGATACCTGCGTTTTGACTTTTCGCATTTCTCGAAGATGACCGAAGAAGAGATTCAAAGGGTAGAAGAGAAGGTGAATGCTGGAATTCTAGCAAACATTTCATTAGACGAGCGTCGCAACACGCCCATTGAAGAGGCGCGAAACGCTGGAGCAATGATGTTGTTTGGTGAAAAATATGGCGACGTAGTGCGCATGATACGCTTTGGTTCATCAGTTGAACTTTGTGGCGGTACCCACGTATCGGCCACAGGAAGTATCGGAATGTTCAAAATCACCTCTGAAGGCGCTGTAGCCGCGGGTGTGCGTCGTATTGAAGCGATAACAGGTGCTGCTGCCATGCAGTATGTGAACAATGAAATCGGACTTTTGTCATCTGTTCGTGAATCATTAAAGAATCCGTCTGATATCCTCAAAGCGGTAAACGATCTAGTATCGCGCAATCAGCAATTGGCAAAAGAGCTGGAGCAGTTTGAAAAGCAAAAGGCTGGCGGGGTTAAAGAAGAATTGATAAGCAAGCTGACTCAAATTGGAGGGGTGAATTTCATTTCTGCTCAGGTTGATTTGGGTGCTGCTGAAATCAAAGACATTGCATTTCAATTACGTGCTGAAAAGGCACCTTTCTTTGGAGTGCTTGGGTCGTTGGCCGACGATAAGGTGACCATTACCTGTGTGATGAGCGACGATGTAATGAGCTCGAAGGGCTTGAATGCATCGACGATCATACGGGAGTTAGCGCAGCACATTCAAGGCGGCGGTGGCGGACAACCATTCTTTGCTACGGCGGGAGGGAAGAAGCCCGAAGGATTGCAAGAGGCACTAAAAAAAGCGGCCAGCTATTTAAGCTGACCGCCTTTACCAATAAGTCGTATAGTTAGTTTTAGCGGGCCGAAAACCTATTAGGCTGTGGCGATGGCTTTACGCGCCCTGATTTCTTCTACCGATTTGCCGTATACGGGACCGTAGTAATACTCGTTAAACGCCAATCCGAGATTGAGCAGGTAGAAGACGTTGAATACAACGGCGAATATGTAATCCACCACTGTGTACTTCCCAAAGCTTTGCGCGACTTCAATCAGCAATTTGAATAGGAAGTAAATATTTACGATTGGAACAAAGAACAAAACGATGTGCCAGTCTGGACGTCCAACCATGCGCAGGGTAACGATTAAGTCCCATCCCGGAACCACCGCTGCCAATCCAGGTTGATCAGCCTTCACGAACATTCTCCATTTTGCCATCGCTCCCAATAAGAGCATGATTCCGATCAGAATCATCGTCGCTTCGTTTATTTCCACGTGAGAAATAGATTCGAACAATTTCATAAGACTAAGTTTTTGTGTCATGTAGGTCGTTGCCTACACTTGAAAGACGATAGCCTACATGAAGGGTTGCCTATGAAAAGTAAAAAAATATGGAGCTGGGTGTTTTGAGTCTAGAGACCTTTATGTTAGTTGAACACCACCTTTTGAGTTTGAACGCCTTCAGTGGTTTCAAAGCTCAGAAGGTATATGCCTCGTGGCAGGGATGAAACATCTTGTGAAATGGTTGTTGGAACGTGTGATGAAACGGTAATTGTGCCGCTTTCTCGGACTCGTTGGCCCTGTGCATTGATGAAGACTAATTTGCCCGATAGCGCTGTAAGCGCATTGAAAGTAACTTGGAGTAGATCAGAAGCAGGGTTAGGTGTTACATGAAATCGAAAGTCTGGGTTTGAAGACTCTTCTATGCCTACAGCAAGATCTAGCGTTAGCGTAGTGTCGAACTCAAGTTCGCAGTATGAGCCATAAATTGAGAGATTGATGGAGTTAGAAAACCAATCTTCAAAATGCAGTGTGTCTGAGTAAATGGCATTGCCATCAACTATCCAATGGTGTTTTTCAAATGCTTCGTTTTCTAACCAAACATCAATTGAACCATCTTGATTCAATATTCCTTGAGGGTTAAAGCTCAAAACGGGTGTTGAATCGTTGCCCAAGCAGTCGAATTTTCGAAGCCAGTTAGACACCACATTCTCATCGCTGTTAATGGATATTCCGAAACCATATAAATTGCCAAAAGAGTCAAATTCCAAATCACCAAATTGTGATTGACAGGCGAAGCAAGAATCTACGTGCATCTCACGGTAGTTGAGCACATCACCTTCCAAATTTGTTACAAGTAGAAAGGCGTGGTTGAAAAGGCCAACGTAGCTCCATTTCTGACCTGTTACATATATTCGCTCATTATTGATTTCCAGGTCTGTGAGGCGCACATCTTTGAGCGAGTCCATATAACTTCGTTCACTGAGAATCTCACCTTGATCATTGAGTACCTTTCGCCAAAGGGTGTTGCCAGTGGCCAATACATTCGTTGAGTTAAGATAGTCGGCGTAAGGATGAAAAACCAGGATGGAATCTTGGTTGATTGGAATCGCCAACGGCCAAGAATCGTGTAGTTCAGGATTGCCAGGAGTGACGGTCCACTGCAATTCAAGTGCTTCGTTAAACATACTAATCACGGGAGTAAAAATGGAGTTCCCGACCCCACCGCTATCTTCGAAATTGCCAGAAAACAAATGATTACTTCCATAAGAGGAATAATATCTGAAAGTTTCAAGATATATAT
>JANRAA010000207.1:0-5555 GCA_030728235.1 Flavobacteriales bacterium | reverse complement strand
GCTCGCAATGGCTCCTGAATTAAGATGTTGTTCCAACAAATAGACTGTGGCTTCAGGGCCAAAAAGAACCCAATACCAACTTGAGCCCAATTGTACATGGGTATCTCGCAGTCCTGAAAACCAAAGACCATTTTCTGGAAGTAGCTGGAATTCAGACGATATGAGCTCACCATCCAACGATCGCCACTCGAGCAACACGGCGTCGTTCCCGGCTGAATCAAGGGTCAAACAATAGGTGTTAAGCACATCATCTTCTAACCGCAACTGACTCCCTATTCGATTGAGATGCACAAGCTCCCATTGTCCGAATGCTGACGACTGCAACAGCAAGGTCATAAAAAACAGAACTGTGAGTTTGAGTGCTTTCAAGTTAGTGGGTTATGATTAGATGTACAAACTGGCTCGAGTAATTGAAGATAGAAAAAATCAGCTTAATCAAGCATACTTGAAATCCTCAAAACCTATTTACCAATGCGCCTCTTGACCCCAAATCCTCTACTCAATCACCGCGTACTTCTTCACATGTGCCGCTTCAATTTTGTCGGGACAAAGAATAATAAGTCGTTCAATCACATTTCGCAATTCGCGGATGTTACCTGTCCACTCTCCTTTTTGAAGCTCTTTCAAGGCATCAGGGGTGATTTCTTTTTCAGGTACTCCATATTCACCACATATCAGTTGAATGAAGTGAGATGCCAATACTGGGATGTCAGACAAGCGGTCTTTTAATGATGGAACGTGAATCGGAATGACGTTCAAGCGGTGGAAAAGGTCTTCTCTGAAGTTGCCTTCCTTGATCTCCTTTTTTAAATCTTTGTTGGTAGCAGCCACCACGCGAACGTTCACTGAAAAGTCTTTGTCGCCACCTACACGTGAGATCTTGTTCTCTTGCAATGCCCGCAGTACTTTGGCTTGCGCCGATAAGCTCATGTCGCCAATCTCGTCCATAAACAAGGTGCCGCCATCTGCCAGTTCAAACTTTCCGGCTCGCTGCTTAATGGCCGAAGTAAATGCCCCTTTTTCATGTCCAAAAAGCTCACTCTCAATAAGTTCTGATGGAATGGCAGCGCAGTTGATTTCAATGAACGGCCCTTCTGCGCGATTGCTCTTTTCGTGAAGTTGTCGAGCTACCAGCTCTTTCCCCGATCCGTTGCCACCAGTAATCAATACGCGAGCCTCTGTAGGCGCAACGGTATCAATCATGGTTTTTATCTCTGCAATGGCAGTTGATTCGCCAACAATCTCGCTGGTAAGCTGCTTCTGGATTTTGCGTTTCAAGGTCTTGGTCTCTTTCACTAGCGCCACTTGATCGGTAGCGTTGCGAAGGGTTACCAATATGCGGTTCAAATCTAAAGGCTTTTGAATGAAGTCATACGCCCCTTTCTTCAAGGCTTCAACCGCCGTTTCTACTGTTCCATGTCCTGATATCATGACCACCGATGAAGTTACTCCACGCATCGTCAATCGCTCCAATACTTCTATGCCATCCATGCCGGGCATCTTGATGTCGCAAAAGATAAGGTCGTACTGGCCTTCTAGGGCTTTCTCTACACCGTCTTTGCCGTTTTCAGCGACGTCGACTTTGCATTTTTCGTATTCCAGAATTTCTTTCAGGCTTGAGCGGATGCCCGCCTCGTCGTCGATGATAAGTACTTTAGACATGAATCAATTTCTTTGCTGCGAAGTTACCAATTTCAAGTTAGCTCGTGGTTCAGTATGCCTGCAATCACTCCTTCTTTCAGTGCGTATTCAGATTGAAACATGCGAACGATATGAAACCGCGTCACGATGTGCTGAATAACAATGCTAGCAAGCACGATGTAGTCTACACGAAGGGGTAACATGCCGCGCATTGCTAACCGCGTTTCACGAGTTGAAATGAGCAGATAACGATGTATTTCTTCAAAAACAGCCATGGGTATCTCATTCGAGAGCCCGCGAACCGCGGGGATGCGACCTGCCGAGTGAAACAAATCGATCAAGGTATCGAATGACCCCGATGAGCCTATCAATCGGTCAATCGGATATTGTTTTAAAGCTGTTTCAAGGGGTTTTAAGACGTCGTCCAGATACAAGTCGAGCTTTTGGATCTGCTCTTTGGTGATGGGGTCATCGGCTTCTACATATTCATATAGGCGAGCGACACCAATTGGGAAACTGGCCTTCCAATGGATGCCATCGGCGCTAGCCACGATGAACTCTGTGCTGCCTCCTCCGATGTCGACAATCAAATCATATCCACTACCCACTTCTATGGTTTGCCTTACTCCGTTATAAATCAATTGCGCTTCGCGATCTCCGTCGATGATCACTACATCGAGTCCCAAATCTTGCTTGACATGTTGTATAAACATCGCTCCGTTTCCCGCTTCCCGCATGGCGGAAGTAGCGAATACGAAGGTTTTTTCGACGTTGAAATTCAAGAGGTTGTTGTAATGCACTTTCATGGCATCCAACGCACGCGCCATCCGCTCTAAGCGTATATTCCCATCGGTAAATCCTCCGTGGCCAAGCTTCACAGAAACTTTGTTGCCGAACACTTTCGTCCACCCTTTTTCGGTGGTGTCTGCAATCAGTAGGTTAAATGTATTTGTTCCGCAATCAATAATTCCGATTCGCATAATTAGGCTTTATAGAAAATCCATTTCCAGATTTCTTTGTAACTCGGACGTTTGCCGTACATCAAAATGCCCACGCGATAAACCTTTCCTGCCAACCAAGTAAGTGCCACAACGGTACCCGCCAACAACGCCAGCGATAAGATGAGCTCCCAAACAGGGACGTTACCAACGGCAACACGCACCATCATCACCGTGGGTGAGGTGAAGGGGACAAAAGAAGCAATATATGCGGCAGTGCCTTCCGGGTTGTTGACACTTAAAATCGCGAGAAAATACGAGAAGAACAGGGGCATCATGATGGGCATCATGAATTGCTGGGTGTCGGTTTCACTATCTACCGCAGCGCCTATGGCCGCAAAGAGCGATGCGTAAAGCAGATACCCTCCCACGAAATAAAGCAAGAACATGCTCAACATCAATGGCCAGTTGATAGCTACCAAGAGTTGAAAGCCTTCTTGCTGTGCTAAATAAGTTGCGAAGTCGGCATTTTGAGGCAATTGTTGCTGCATGCTGGCTGCTTGTTCAAAGGCTCCAGATTCAAACAGACTTCCAGCGACAAAGAAGATCAGCATCGAGAACACTACCCAAATCAAAAATTGGGTAATGGCTACCAGCGCGATACCGATGATTTTACCCATCATGAGTTCAAACGGTCGCACCGATGATACGATGACTTCAATGATGCGGCTGGTTTTTTCTTCAATAACGCCGCGCATCACATACGCGCCGAATACGAAGATGAAAAAGAAGATGATAACGGCGAACACCATGCCGACGCCTGCGCGTTCTTGTTCGAATTTATTTTCACCGTCTACAATGTTCAACTTGTTCAATGAAAGATCCACTTTCATGCGCTTGTAGGTCTCGTAATCCAACAGTCCTTCGTTCTGAATCTTCGCCCGTTCGGCCGCTTTTTCAAGATCGCGCTCTATCTGCTGGGTAACATTCATGCCCGGCACTTTCTTGTAAAACAAGGTAGGTTGGTGGTGCTCGTAGATGGCTTCATCTACCACAACCATCAACGTGTAATCGCCATTGATAAAGGTTGAGTCGGCCAATCGCTCATTGGTAAATCGGTAAACGTAGTTTTTGTTTTCGGTATAGCAATCAAGGCAGTTCGGGACAAACTGTTGGTGTTCTTCAGAGAAATGGGTTATCAATCCGGGCTCATCAACGATGAGGATTCTACTTTCTTGGGTATCGGCCTGGGTGATGAATATAGCCCCAGCCATGAGTCCAGCAAAAAGCAGCGGACCAAGCAGCGTCATGATGATGAACGACTTCTTCTTAACGCGGCTAGAATACTCGCGTTTTATAATGAGCATTATCTTGTTCATGGCTGTGGAGTTGCTTGTTGTACGGCTTGAATAAATACTTCTTGCATGGTGGGTATGTGGGCCATGACTTCTTTTACTTCAACACTTTCAGTGATGCTACGCAACAAGTCGTTCACGGTTTTTCCTTCTCCCAATTTCACGATCGCTTCGCCGTCTTCGTTTTTATGCAACAATTCGAAGCCCGACCACAAAGCGGTGGCAAAAGCAATCATGTTACCATCAAAGCGCACCAAGTATTCGTTTTTGTGGAATTTCTCTCTAACATCTTTCACGCTGCCTTCAAGCACTACACGTGATTTGTTGATGAGGGCGATGTTGTCGCATATCTCTTCCACCGAACCCATGTTGTGGGTAGACAATATAATTGTGGTGCCTTCATCTTTCAAACGCATGATCTCACTTTTGATGAGGTTGGCATTGATGGGGTCGAACCCACTAAACGGTTCGTCGAGAATCAGCAGTTTTGGCTCGTGCAACACGGTGGTCACAAACTGTATCTTTTGCGCCATCCCTTTGCTGAGCTCTTCTACTTTCTTATTCCACCAACCGTCGATCTCCAACCGCTTAAACCATTTGTCTAACCTGTGCTTGGCTTCTTGTTTCGACAATCCTTTGAGCTGCGCGAGGTACAAGGCCTGCTCGCCGACTTTCATCTTTTTATACAGTCCGCGCTCTTCAGGGAGGTAGCCGATTTGAGCTATGTGCGACGGTGCAAGTTTTTCATTGAAAAGCAGCACTTCACCTGAATCAGGACCTGTGATCTGATTGATGATGCGTATCAGCGATGTTTTACCAGCGCCATTTGGTCCCAAGAGTCCGAAAATGGTGCCTTGCTCAACGCTGATGCTCACATCGTTGAGTGCCACGTGCTGCGCGTATGATTTATGAATCGATTTTGCCTGTAGTGCGATCATAGGATAAGATATGTTGCAAATCTAACGAAAGTGAGATACCTCAAATGGATTTTTACACAAGCGTCAATTTTCGAATGGGCAACGGTCTTCAAAGAAATTGCCAGCTGATGTGGGAGTCATCCAAATGGATTTCCGTAGGAATTTTCAGAAAAGAATAGAAACGATTGGGGAAAGAGCTTCTACGGGCAGGTCTTTTCAAACCCAGCCAACCGGTTTTTGGATAACATATCTATCGTCAAGTTCAACTAAGACTTGCAACTGATGTTGCTTTAATCACACTTTAAACCGACCTAAATAAGTTGTGTGCTTGCTTAATTGCTTTAGATGCAGACTGCTTGTTTCGGGAGGGGAGAAGAGATGACATGCATGTTCTGTATTAGTTGAGAAAGTCTGTGGGTGGAGGAGGGTCATTCAAAACATACCGATTAGTTCAGTGTGATGCTAATGACTGTTTTTATTTCTTTGAGGGCTTGAGATGTGTCGATCTAGGTTGGACACGCTGACTCATAGAGTGAAGGAGAATCTTGATTGATTCGAAGTTTCTTATTGAACAGATGTGATTTCCTCCTGATTATCCGCAAAGCTGCAAGACCGAATTTTACCATCTACAAAGTTTCAACCTACACAAACAAAGTCATTGTCGGAGGCATGTTTCTAGCCCTTATGTTTGAAGCAACATAAGC
>JANRAA010000206.1 GCA_030728235.1 Flavobacteriales bacterium | reverse complement strand
TGGGCACGATTGCGGATAATCATGTTTACAAACTCATCTAGTTAAGTCTGTTTATGCAATCTATGCTTTCCGCTGCATTAATTCAAGATTAAACTCAAGCCGTCTATTGGGTTAAATTGACCTTTCAAAATGCTGCAAGTGATATTGAAAACAGCCTTGGTACCGAATATCAAATTCAATAAAAAGAAAGAGCCAAGACCATTGCCTTGACTCTCAACTAACTAATCAGATAACCTAAACCACTGATGTGGTTCATGCCTGGACCCTTTTCGGGGCGGCATTCCGGCGGCTGCCGGAGATATTCCAAAGCAAATGTACATTTTTCATTAGTTGAAAAGCATTTTCTTCAATAAAAAACTTTCGTAAATTGCTGAAATAGTGCTTATTCTTTGATATTCAAGTAGGAACTTCGTACATTTGCACCCCATTTTTGGAGAGCAATGACCAACAGCAACGTTAAAATATTCGCAGGTTCTGTTTCAGCTGCACTGGCTACGGCCATTGCAGAAGAATATGGAACATCCCTTGGTGATGCTAACATTCAACGTTTTAGCGACGGTGAAATTCAAACCAGCATTGAGGAAACTGTGCGAGGTAAAGATGTCATCATCATTCAAACGACTGTTCCACCCGCTGATAACCTGATGGAATTGTTGTTGATGGTTGATGCTGCGAAACGTGCATCAGCACGACGCATTGTAGCTGTTATTCCTTATTTCGGATATGCTCGCCAAGATCGTAAAGACAAACCACGTGTAGCAATAGGCGCGAAGCTGGTGGCTAACCTGCTCACTGCTGCTGGGGTTGATCGTGTTATCACGATGGACCTTCACGCTGATCAAATTCAAGGGTTTTTCGAAGTGCCTGTTGATCACTTGTTCGGTTCAACCGTGTTCCTGCCTTATCTAGAGAGCCTCGACAGATCAAACTTGATCATTGCGGCTCCTGACACTGGCGGTACCAAGCGAGCGAATGCCTATGCGAAATTCTTGTCGGTTGACCTTGCCATTTGCTACAAACAACGCAAAGTGGCAAACCAAATCGAAAGCATGACCGTGATTGGTGATGTCGCAGGGAAAGATGTGGTGTTGGTTGACGACATGTGCGACACTGCCGGTACGCTTACTAAAGCTGCCGACATGATGTTGGAGCATGGCGCTCGATCTGTCCGTGCCGTGTGCACGCACGCTGTGTTGAGCGGTCCTGCCTACGAGCGTATCGCAAACTCATCGTTAACAGAGCTCATCGTTACCGATAGCATTCCTTTGAACCCTGATAAGCCGCAAGATAAAATCAAGGTGGTGACAATAGCACCGCTTTTTGCGCACATCATACGTTGTCTGACAAACAACGAATCAATTAGTTCACATTTTCTTATATCATAAACAACATGAAAAAAGCATCATTGAGCGGCTCTCTGCGTGAGAGCGTAGGGAAAAAAGATGCCAAGATCCTTCGCGACACAGACCGTATCCCGGCTGTTATGTACGGTGGTGAAAAGCAGGTCCCTTTTTCAATTGCAAAACTTGCAATGGAGAAACTGGTTTACAACCCAGATGTATTCTGGATTAACCTTGACGTAAGCGGAGAGAAATACAACGCGATCATTAAAGATATTCAGTACCACCCGGTATCGGATGCTATCATTCACGTAGATTTCTTGCAACTTTTCGACGATAAGTTGGTAAGCGTGAAATTGCCAGTACGTGCAAGCGGAAACTCTCCAGGTGTGCGTAATGGTGGACGTTTGGCAGTTAACCACCGTCACCTAACGGTACGTGGACTTCCTGGAAAACTTCCTGAGTTCATCGGTGTAGACATTTCGAAATTGGAAATCGGTGATGTAGCTCGTGTTCGCGACATCAAAACTGCTGACTACGATTTGCTACAAGCTGATGCCGACGTTGTAGTTGCTGTGAAACGTACGCGTGCTGCTATGGCTGCCGCTGCTGCTGCCGCTGCTGCGAAATAAGCTATATGAAATACCTGATTGCAGGACTCGGAAACCCTGGTGCAGAGTACCAAGGAACGAGACACAATATAGGATTTGAAGTATTGGATGCCCTTGCCGGGGCGTCCAATATTTCTTTTAAGGCAGACCGTTATGCCGATGTCGCAACCCTCAAACACAAAGGGAAGACGGTTATTCTCATTAAGCCTTCTACATACATGAACTTGAGTGGAAAGGCTTTGAGATATTGGGTTGACAAAGAAAAAATTCCCCTCGAACACATCCTCGTGGTTACCGATGACCTCGCCCTGCCTTTTGGAACATTGCGCATGCGAGGTAAAGGCAGCGATGGCGGACACAACGGCTTAAAGTCGATTCAAGAACTACTTCAATCTGCGAACTACGCTCGCTTGCGTTTCGGTATTGGAAGTGAGTTCTCTAAAGGACATCAAGTAAATTACGTGTTGGGTAAATGGGATGAAAATGAGTCGACCAAGATAAAAGAGCGCGTGAGCCGAACAGGTGAAATGGTGCTTTCTTTTTGTGCTGCCGGACTTGCCAACACCATGAATCAGTTCAACAACACTTGATTGTGTTAGTGATTGCGGGAGATTTCTAATTTACCTAGCTTCAGATTAAATTTCGTCCCCGTCTCTTTGTTTGACGGCTGTATCTTTACCGCACCTGCGGTTCCCTTTTCAATCTTGTTAACTGCCCTTTCTACCAATGCCACAGCAACAGGCTCGGTTGGTTCTACTTTTAAAATATCTTTTTGAGCTCGTTCCTTCACATACGCTGTGAGCGATTGGAATTCGGCTGATTGTGACTTCGGTGTTTCTGCATACAGCATAGCATCACGCACCTCGATATCGTCAGCTCGTAAAAGTTTCCGCCCCGATTCCGCCTGCTCAATGCTGCCTACTTGCTTTATCCCTAGCACTGCGATTCTTTCTCTTTCAACCGCTGCCTCTGGCTCCACATTCTTCTTGCTTGTTCCTGAAACATAATGGAAAACTGGCGCTACTTCTTTCACAACAACTGGAGCTGTTTCTTCAATACCTGATTCAACAACTGGCAATGGTCTTGATATAGGCACGCGGGCAAAATCTGCAATGCTGTTGCCTTGCTTTTGAGCCTCAGGCCATACCAGAATGCAAATGAAAATCGCCGCAATGGAGGCCGCTGCAAATGCCACTCTTCTGAACAACGGCACCACTTTGGCCTCTTGCATCAAAACAGACTTGTTTCCAAAAGCTACCGTTTGTGCTCTCAATCGAACAGCCTGATAGCCCGCAATTTCAGCGTGCATTTGTGCCGAAGCCATTACACTAACGCTGTGATTACTGAGATCTCCTTCTGCTACCGCGGCTTTCCATTCTTCAACTGTAGTAATTTCGGCAGGCATGCGCAATGATGCGGCATGGCTGAAAGAAACAGCCGGCGCAACCAGCTTGGTGCGCTGCACAAGTAGCCATTGCTTAGCTACTTCTCCATTTGAAAAGTCAAGATTTGCAACTCCTGGTTCAAAATCGCCTTCGAGCTTGGCAATCAACAATGTATTGAGATCTGGGACGATGCGCTTTTCGGTTTGCAACAAGGCCGTCCAATCGGAAGAGACTTCAGACAATGCTGGTATGGGGTCAAGGGAAAGGTCGAAGTCAGCATCTAAATCTGGGTTCACCTCTAAAAACGCGAAAAGCTCAGCTTGCTGATCAGCAGAAAGGACACCCTCTGCGTGATCAAGCAAATACGCTTCGTAATTTTCACGTGTAATCTTCATAATACCAAATCTATACTTACTAAATACTCCTTTAACGTGACACGAGCACGGTATATATAAACCTTCACTTGCGACTCATTCAAATTGGTAATCTCACCAATCTCCTGATAACTGTACCCTTCATAGTCGCGCAACATAATCACCGATCGCTGAATCTCGGGCAATCGGCTCAAAGCTTCTTGCAATATCTCTTGAAGGTCAGGACTTTGATCTTTCGAAACACCCATCGACGATTCAGGAACCTTTTCGAAATCTGCGTTGCGCTTCTCTCTTCGAATCCAATCGATCATGGTGTGATAGCCTGTGGTAAACAGGTACGACTTCGCCTGTAAAAAGCTAACGTCTTCAACTTTGATCCATAACTTAGTGAATGTTTCTTGTACGATATCGCGCGACTGCTCCTCATCCCTCAAGTTCTTCAAAATGAACCGGAACAAGTTATCGGCAAAATTCTCGACACACTGATTGTATTCACTAACCGTCATGTTGTACGGATTTGTTATGAGACGCCCCGTAACGAAGATAAGTTACAATGATTCAGAAAATATATCGACCTGAAAGTTTCAGACAAGAAAAAGCCCCGAGAATTCGGGGCTTTGCACATAGTTTGAAGTATGTGTTAGATTAATGGGTAGCTGCTATTTGAATGAGTTGCATTTTTACATCATCGACTTCTTGCAGTTTTGCTAGGTAAGCACTGATGTTACCCATTTGCATTAGTTCGATTGCTTGGCGCTTTAAGCGCATATATTGTTCTTTAAGTTCTTTCATGGCTATTGGTATTAAATTAAACCTGAAACCATTTATGCAACTGGTGTGCCAAAACTTAAAAAACGAAGGCCTACTCGTATAAGTAGTTGTTGCTGATGTAGTTAATGACTTTATCTGGCACGAGGTAGCGGATATCCTTCTGTTCCGAAATGGCATTTCTCAAGAATGTAGACGAAATGCGAATCATGGGTGCGTCGCACAGATTGACCCGCGAATGATCAAGCACGGCTCCATCGTTGTCGGCCGATTCACCCTCTGTTAAAGCCCTCGGATACACCATGATGTCGTAATCAGATAAAATGCGCTCGTACGATTTCCACTTATCGAGATTGCGGAGATTGTCTTCTCCCATTATCAGCGAAAAAACGAAATCTGGAAACTCGATTTTCAAGGCGTCGAGGGTATCGATCGTAAAATTAGGCTGTGGAAGTCCAAACTCTACATCACTGGCCTTCAAGTGATTGTTGTCCATTACAGCCAACCGCACCATTTGCATGCGGTGCTCATCGGGTAATAGTCCGTCACGACTTTTGAGCGGATTGTGGGGAGTAACAACCAACCAAACCTCATCCAACCCCGTGTGGGTTGCCATAAAATTTGCAATTACGAGGTGTCCGATGTGGATGGGATTAAACGTCCCGAAATACAATCCTACTTTTTTCAAGTGTTCAAAAATTCTGTAACAACCTCGGCGGCTTCTGCTTTCGCATCGTCGAGATCGTCGTTGATGATGATAACGTCAAAATAAGATTCGAAGGTGAGCTCAAGTGCCGCCTTATCGAGTCGTTTCATTATCGACGCTTCAGATTCAGTACCCCTGCTTCTCAGTCGCTCTTCGAGAGCTGGAATAGAGGGCGGTTGAACGAAAACGGCAAGGGCCTGCTCTTTGAAAATGGATTTGAGGTTTTTGCCTCCAACCACATCAACATCAAAAACAACGTGATTGCCTTCTTGCCAAATGCGCTCGATTTCACTTTTCAAGGTTCCATAAAACTGCTCGGTATACACCTCTTCCCATTCTACGAAATCGCCTGATTTGATTTTATTTTTAAAGTCTTCAACAGACAAAAAATAGTACGCTTCACCATCTTTTTCTCCCTTTCGGGGAGGTCTGCTGGTGGCTGAAACTGAGAATTCAAGTCCGAGATTCAAGCCCAACAAATGACGCACAATGGTCGTCTTCCCCGCTCCTGAGGGTGCGGAGAAAATGACACATTTTCCGATGAAATTGTTAGAGGACATTGAGTAATTGCTCTTTGATCTTTTCCAATTCATCTTTCATTTGCACCACTACGCGTTGCATGTCTGAGTCGTTAGCTTTCGACCCGAGTGTATTGATCTCTCGTCCGATTTCCTGAGCAATGAACCCCAACTTCTTACCTTGTCCGGCATTCGACGCGAGGATTTCAAGGAAGTAGTTGCAGTTAGCAATCAGGCGGCTGCGCTCTTCAGCGACATCAATTTTCTCGATGTAATAGATAAGTTCCTGCTCAAAACGGTTGCGGTCGATTTTGTCTACTTCAACAACCTCTTCAAGGTTTTGATTGATGCGCTCTTTGATTTTCTCGATCCGGGCATTTGCCAAACCATCGAGGTTGGCTTCCATGCTCAAAATCTCTTTGATGCGCATTTCGAAGTCTGCAGCCAAACCAGCGCCTTCTTGATTTCTGTAACTATCGAACATATCGGCAGCACCATAAACCAATTTCATGACGGCATTCCACTCCTCAGCGTCCAGTTCTTCGCGATCTGGTTTAAGAGCGTCAGGAATGCGCATGAGCAGCGACATAAAATCGGTGTCTTTCTGTCCAATCTCATCTGCAATTAGCTTCAGATCTTGGTAGTAAGCCATCATGATCGATTTGTTGAGGTTGACCCGTTTCTCGGCCACTTCAGCTTCATAGTAGATCGATAAGTCTACTTTTCCACGAGCCACACGCTCTGTGAGCCATGTGCGCAACTCCATCTCTTTTTCTTTGTAAAGAGAGGGCATACGCACGCCGAGGTCGAACTGTTTGCTGTTAAGAGAACGGAGCTCAACAGTAAATTTGCGGTTTCCCACAATGCCTTCGGCCTTTCCGTAGCCGGTCATCGATCTTATCATGAATGCAAAAGTAACACATCGCAATGATAGGGTAATAAAAAAGGGGGACGATTGCCCCCCTTCTTTTATGTTTCGAATAAATTAATGGGTGATCAACACGCGGTGCGATGATTTGCTGCCATCTGCGTAGATGTTCAACAAATATGCACCTGCGGTGATGCCGTTCACTTCAATAGTAATCTGACTGTTGGTGTTTGTAGCTGTTGTGCGGCTGATCAACTTACCTGTCAAATCCACAATTTCGATGTCCACCAAGCCAATGAAGTCGCTTTGTAAGTAAAGGACATCATCTGCTGGCACTGGGAAGATTGTCCACGCTGCTGCTGCGATTTCAGAAACGCTTGTTTCGCAAGTCAAAATCGGAGAGGTGAAGAAACATCCTGGCAGTGGCGTACTATTCACCGCGATAACAACTTGATCACCATTCTGGAATGGCCCCAAGTTGATGGTGCCGCTGAAAGTAAGGTTGATTTCGTTGTTGTCGAGGTTGTTTGAAATAACATACGGCGCTCCGTTTCCAAGAGCTGTTACCCCCATTGCTACATAGAATACTCCATCGTTGTCGTCGCATTCCACAACCGTCCACGTTGCTGTTGGATACACACAATCATAAATACAGCTTCCATCGTCGGTAGTAGCGAGAGGGTTGTAGTTCACAGCCGATTCATCGGTACATCCAATGCAGATTTCATAGTCACAAGACCCGTCGTCGATGGTGGCTACTGCGCTATAGTTGCATGCTTCAACATCGGTGCAACCGAAACAAGTGAAGTCACAAGATCCATCATCGATGGTCGCTGTAGCGTCGTAGTTGCACGCTTCTACGTCGGTGCAGCCCAGACAAGAATAATCACAAGATCCATCGTTGATGGTAGATGTTGGGTCGTAGTTACATGCCCCAGCATCGTTGCATCCATAACAATCATAGTTACAAGTTCCATTGTCGATAGTTGCTACTGCGCTATAGTTACACGCTTCAACATCGGTACAACCGAAACAAGTGAAGTCACAAGATCCATCATCAACAGTTGCTGCGGCATTGTAGTTACACGCATTCGGGTTGGTACAGCCCAAGCAAGAGTAGTCACAAGATCCATCGTTGATGGTCGATGTCGGATTGTAGTTACACGCGCCGCTATCGGTACAACCTAAACAGGTGAAGTCGCATGACCCGTCGTTGATGGTTGCTGTAGGATCGTAGTTGCACGCGCCACTGTTGGTGCATCCATAACAGTCGTATGTACAAGTTCCATTTTCAATGGTGGCAGTTATGCTGTAGTTACACGCATCAGAATCGGTACATCCGTAGCATGAGTAGTTACAAGAACCGTTGTTGATGGTTGCTGTTGGACTGTAGTTACAAGCCGCTGTATCTGTACATCCATAACATGTGAAATCACAAGACCCGTTGTTGATGGTCGCATTCGGGTTGTAGTTACATGCTGTTGGCACTGTGCATCCCAAACAGCTAAAGTCACAAGACCCATCGTCGATGGTTGCTGTTGGACTGTAGTTACATGCCGTGCTGTTGGTACAACCATAACAATCGTAGGTACAAGAGCCATCGCTCACTGTTGCTGCAGGGTTGTAGTTACATGCGTTAACAGCGGTACAACCGAATATTTCGCCTACACAACCATTGTTTGGAGGAAGGTTGCCTGAACAAACTCCGTTTGGATCGCTGTTTATTCCAGCATCACCGCAGTCGAAGCCCCAAGTAGAGCAGTTGAAGTCTACCAACTGACCATTCCATTCATACGACCCATCGTCGAGGAATCCGTCGCCTAACCAGCTAAGGACACCAATCGTGTGTTGCGTGCCCGCACAGTCGCAAATAATTTCATCGTCTTCACAGTTTCCGGCCGTGAAAAAGAAAAAGTCTGACGTAGTGCCTTGAGAAGTTGTGTACGTGAAGAAATAGTCGGTGTTTGGAGTCAATTGGGTGATATTGAGACCATCACCTGCTCCCAATGTGATGCCCAAAGAAGGAAGGTCGAAACAAGTTTCCACGCCATTTTCATAAAGGCAAAGTTCCTGAACGATGCAGTCGCCTGCAAAGTCGAAAAAGATAATAGCTACAGGAAGCAGATCTACACCGTTTTGATCGAGTTGACAAGGAGCGTCTTCTGTGGTAGCATTGAGGTTTGTGCATGGCTCAAGGTCACCGATGCAGAAATCGAATGCTGCACCAAAACCAAAGTTTGCAACTCCCATCTGAGCAAGTATGTTGCCTGAAGCATCGGTGAGGGCAAAATCACCGTCTACACCGCACGTTGGGTCCAGTGTTCCGGCCAACCCATCACCGAAGCTATCGTACATAATGAGTGTGTAACATCCAGTTGGCAAACACAGTTCAATATCAATCAACGACGGAGTGCCGAACGCATATGGCCCACCATTGTCTACTGTATTGCCTAAGTCATCAACAATCTCCCATGAGGTTTCATTGCCGTAACAGTCGGTAAGCAAGTTCAAATAAGCGACGTTTTCTTCACACGCTGCCGGAGCAGCAACTGTCCAGCCAATATCAGCCATCAAACCCATCACAATTGGACCTGGATCGTGAATGGCTTCACCTGGGGCAATGAACGGCGTCATAAGTGAGTTTTGGTTTCCAGCGGCATAGGTGTTTTCATCTACGTGTGAGTAGCTAGAACCGCCCGACCAGGTTGCTGGGGCATACATTTTAGGGTCAACACCGCCGTTGTTAGACACAGCATTCGCTCCATTCCAGAAAAGGTTGTTGCTTGTTAGTTGGTTACCAAGGGCTGTAGAACCATCGGTGAAGCTCAAAATGCTTGCGTTCGCACCATTCTCAACAAACGTGTCGTAAATAGAAGGGTTTGAGAAATAGAAAAAGCCTGTTCCTGCGTCGTAACCGGCGCTGCCTATCACCCCTAAACCGTGTCCTAATTCATGCAGCACAACCGATACAAAGTCGAATTGGCCATTGCCCGGGTTTCCATCCAAACCGAAATACCAGTTTGTGCCACTATCAAAAGCTGCTTCGATGTCTGGCGCGCCTGGATCAATGTTAAACCCTGCCAATTTATCTGCCAAAGCAGAAGGGTAAAGCATATTGGTTTGTGGGGCGCCAGAAAAATTTTGCCAAAAACCGGTAGCTGAGGCATAACCCAAAACAGATCCTGGAATGTCTTCCCAAGTAGCATCGATCACAATCGGCACCCCAGAAGTTAGAAGTGAAGACCAAATATCAACTGCATATTGAAATGCTCCTTGTGCTTGCGGCGTGAAACCGTTGTAATTAACGGTAATAATTACGTCACGGGCACCATTTGGATCAAATCCTTCAGGAGCAGGTATGAAAGAATCGTGCTGCTCTGTTAAGCCTACAAGGCCCATGCAATGCACTTTTCCGCATCCAGCTCCGCATGTAGCTTGCGCTGATACCCAGCCAGAAAACAAAAGTCCAACTAGGCTTAAAATGAAAGTAGAAATCTTCATGAAAATAGAATCAGTAAGGTATTTATTTTATCACCAGCGAAAGTACGGCGTTGCTTTCATCTTTTCGAATCACAATCTCAACATATCTTCGAAACTCAATTGTTCATAAACACGAAGTTTTGAGCGCTGAAAACCCTGTCAGCGCGTTATTTAATCCAGTATTTCAAGCACTATATGTCTAGATTTTAGCCAGAACAAAGTGATTGGTCGAAAACAATGCCCTGATTTCTCTAGGCACAGCGATGTGTTTTTTGCGAATTATTCTACCCCAACAACAACCTTGTTGAATGTCTATTTTCACCTAACTTTACCGCGATGACATCGGTAACACAGATTCAGGCTCCGATATTGCAGGAGATGCAGCGCTTCGAAGAGCATTTTAAAGGCTCAATGAAAAGCAATACTCCCTTGCTTGATAAAATCACCCACTACATTATCAAGCGCAAGGGAAAGCAGATGCGGCCGATGTTTGTCTTTCTCACGGCCAAACTTTTTGGTGAGGTAAAAGAACCTAGTTACACGGCCGCTTCACTTATCGAGCTGCTGCACACCGCGACTTTGGTACACGACGACGTCGTGGATGACGCCTACCGCCGCAGAGGGTTCTTCTCGATCAATGCCCTTTGGAAAAACAAAATCGCTGTGCTTGTTGGCGACTACCTGCTCTCACGTGGACTGCTTATGTCGGTTGAAACTGGTTCGTTCGAACTGCTGCGCATCGTTAGTCAAGCAGTACGTGAGATGAGCGAGGGAGAACTGTTGCAGATTGAGAAAGCGCGTAAACTCGACATCACAGAAGATATCTACTTCGAAATTATCCGCCGAAAAACAGCATCGTTGATTGCCGCATGCTGTGAGGCTGGGGCGGCCAGTGCAGGCTGCACAAAAGAAGAGCAAGAGCGCTTGCGAACTTTCGGTGAAAAGGTTGGAATTGCCTTTCAAATCAAAGACGACCTGTTTGATTACGGCAGTAATGAAAACATTGGCAAGCCAACAGGTATTGATATCAAAGAGCGCAAAATGACCTTGCCCTTGATTTATGCGCTAAACAATGCCTCATCTGCGCAGAAAAGAAAGATGGTGAACATTGTGAAAAACCACAATGAAAACCCAAAGAAGGTGCAAGAAGTCGTTGACTTTGTGATTACCAGCAGTGGCTTGAAATATGCCGCTGAACGCATGATGCAATACACCAATGAGGCCTTGGCGCTGCTAGATCCTCTGCCCGATAGTCCGTCGAAACGATCACTTGTAGCCCTTGTACATTACACCATAGAGCGTAAAAAATGAAATCTAGAATATTCATTCTTCTGCTCATCGCAGGATGCACTACCCCGCCAACTCCACATGTCCAACAAACCTACCCTACCGGAGAAAAACGTGTTGAGTATTTGTACGTTGGCGACGACTCTCTGAACCGGGAAGAACGCACGTACCACAACAATGGAAAACTGCTTTCAAGCGGAATCATAGAAGGTGGAAAAAGAATCGGCGTATGGAAAAGCTACTATCCTGACAGTACCATTTGGAGTGAGCATTTTTACATAGATGGTGAAATGCACGGCGACTACCGTGTGAACCACCCAAACGGCAAACCACGCATCGTCGGCAAGTTCGACAATGGCAAAGAAATCGGAACTTGGTATTTCTTGGGCGAAGCAGGTGATACGCTGACGGTCCGCGAAATGAACTGAGTCAACACTTCTATGTTCGTAAATCCGCGCTGAGCGCATATTGTGACCTCATTCTCCGTTTAATTTTATAGCAGGAGAAACTGGGTTCGTATGATTCGTTATTTGCTCACATTTGGATTTATAGTCGCGTTACTTTCTGCAGCTGCAGAAGAGGGTCGATTAACCCGTACGCAATACATTGACCAATGGAAAGATGAGGCTGTTCGCCAGATGGCCATTCACCACATTCCCGCCAGCATTACCTTGGCTCAAGGCATCTTAGAAAGTGGCGATGGAAACAGCACACTCGCGAAAGACGCCAACAACCATTTCGGCATCAAATGCCATAGCGATTGGAAAGGAAAGAAGGTGTATCACGATGATGACGCCAAAGGAGAGTGCTTTCGAAAATATGAAAACGCTCACCAATCGTTCGAAGACCACTCCGTTTTTTTGAAAAAACAGCGCTATGCTTCACTGTTCGAATTAGACATTGACGATTACAAAGGGTGGGCAAAGGGATTGAAAAAATGCGGATATGCCACCAATCCCAAATATCCCGATTTGCTGATCGGTATCATCGAAGATTTTGGTTTGGACGCTTACGACAAAGAAGGCATCCGCCTTATTGATCAAGGATCTGTTGAGCCTACTGTTACGAAAAAACAGCGTAAGAAAGCTGGCGGGATATTCGACCGAAACGACCGCCTGCCAGATGTTACAGTGAGCAACCACCGTGAAATTACTATCTCAAACAACAAAATAAAGTTCGTTACTGCCAAAGAAGGCGATACCTTCGAAAGCATTGCAAAGGAGCTCGACATGATGCCGTGGCAACTTTGGAAATACAACGAACTCGATAAGAAAAGCACGCTGGTGGCCGGACAGATGTTGTACCTACAACCAAAACGAAACAGCGGTAGTGAAGATTGGCACGTGCTGGTAGCAGGTGAAACCTTGGCTGAAGTATCGCAACGTTACGGTATCAAAATCAGCAAAATTGTAAAGAAAAACAATCTCAAACCCGGTGAAACGCCTCCTGCCGGCACCCGATTGTCTCTTCGCAAGCAACTAAAACAATAGTGCGTTGAAAGCACCTGCCTGGCTATTCGTTCTTGCGCTCCTTTTTCCTTTCTGGAGCCAGAGTCAGACGCTATACCAGCTTGATCAATACACACTCAAAGACGGACTGCCACAGTCGCAAGTAAACTGCATCACACAAGATGACCGCGGTAGGCTGTGGGTGGGCACCAATGGCGGATTGGCTATTTTCGATGGCTTTGAATTCATTGCCAAATACAGCGCAGATGGATTGGTAGACGACCGTGTGCACGCCATCTTCGCAGATCACGACAACATCTGGATTGGTACAGCAAAAGGACTGATGGTGTTTGATGGTAGCAGCTTTCTGCTGTGCTCCCCTTCTGAGAACTTGATTGTGCAAACCCTACTGAAAGACCCGTATGGGGTGTTTTGGATTGGGACAGATCAAGGCTTGTTTCAAACGACAAATCCACTCACAAAATCATGGGAGAAGGTCATCGACGGTGAATCGATATTTGATCTGTTATCGTACAACCAATTTGTAGCAGTTGCCACCGATAGTGGTGTCATTCTCATACGACAAAATGGCGAACTGACGCGCCTGAGCACATCCATCGGGATACCTTATGCCAACGCTTTGGGCATTGATAACGCAGGTGATTTACTGGTCGGAACGTACGGAAAAGGTGTTTTGCGATCAACTGGTGAAACACTCACCCCGGCGCACGAATACGACAATGTTGGCAAAGTTGTTTTCGATATATGCAGCATTGAAAACGGGGCCACCTATTTCGGGACGCTTAAAAATGGTGTGGTTGTTTCAAAAGACAACCAGATCAAGCAGGCCATTAATACCAGCAACGGTCTCAGTGTAAATACCGTGAACTGCATTTTTGCAGATCGCTGGCAAAACATCTGGTTCGGAACCTCTGGCGGGGGCTTGGTGCGCATGAGCACCCGTCCGTTTGCTCATTTCGGACGAAAAGAAGGTTTGACAGGAGACCCTGTTTATGCTGTAACCGAAACACAAGATGGAAAAATTGTTGCCAGCTGTGCCGACCAAGGATTGTTTTATCTTACAGAAGGGCGCTTTGAAAGCCTCAATATTCGACCGGGAGTTGCCATCAAATCGCTGCTGGCAGACTCTCGAGGATACTTGTGGATTGGGACGGAAGGTAACGGGATATTGTTGCAAACCCCAGATTCGCTTTATACCATCGACGCGTCATATGGCCTTGGAGGTGCATTTGTGAGGTGCATGCACGAAGATGGCAACGGAAACGTTTGGGTTGGGACTGCGGGCGGAGGAATAACGCGGTTTGATGTTGTAGGCGCTCCTAAAAACTGGAAATCGAATCTGTATACTGAAGCGTTGGGATTGGCAGAGGGACGCATAACAGATATCGCATCCGACCACCGTGGAAATATCTGGTACGGTACCTCATCGCATGGATTGGGCGTGATACTGCCGAGCGGCGACATGATCAACTTCACAAAAGATCAAGGCTTGTGTGATATGGAGATCAGAAGCTTGGAGATGGATGCCTTGCATACCCTATGGATAGCAGGCGGACAGGGCAGTGTGTGCAGCATGGACCTGGCGGCAGAAACGTTCGAAATCCGCACCGTGCAGCAACAAGGAGCCCTTCCAAACATCTACGCCCTGCAAATAGACCGTGACCAAAATCTTTGGATCGGCACATCAAAAGGAGTTTACAGGTGGACCTTCGACCAAAACCGCATGCCTGCAAAACAAGAGCATTATGGAAGTGCGGAGGGGTTTGAAGGCATTGAAGTATGCACCAACGCGTCGTGCATCACACGATCTGGGAACGTTTGGTTTGGAACTGTTGCTGGTGTATCTGCACGCAACCCCGCAGCAGATAACATGAAGTCGTTGCCGCCTTATGTGTACGTCGACAACCCCCACCTCTTCTATCGGGCGTTTAAAGATTTGCCCATACGCCACTTCGTTGATAAGTGGGATCAGATGGCCGACACCCTCGTGCTTACTGCAGACCAAAATCACCTCAGTTTTGATCTTCACGCGGTGCACCTGCAATTTCCAGAAGACATCTTGTTTAGCCACTATTTGGAAGGATTGGAGGATACATGGAGTCCGCCGGGAAGAAACACAACCCTTTCATATAGCAACCTACAACCTGGATGGTACACCCTGCATGTGCGCGCTTGCATACGCGGTGAAAACTGCGCATCAGCCAAGCAGATTCACATTCAGATACTCGCCCCGTTTTGGCAAAAAAGCTGGTTCATTGCCGCTGCTCTGATTGCCTCGTTGCTCCTTATCCTCTTCATTTTTTGGATCGTTATTCGCCGAATTAAACAGCGATCAATTGAAAAGAACGCCCGATTGCGATTGGAGCGCGACGTGCTTGATCTGGAGCAAAAAGCACTGCGCCTTCAAATGAATCCCCACTTTATTTTCAACACCTTGAATTCGATACAAGGGTTGATTGCTACCAAAGACAACAAAACAGCGCGTTTGTACCTCTCGCGCTTTTCGAAACTGATGCGGCAGATACTCGAGAATTCACGCGAAGACCACATCACACTCGAAGAAGAATTTGAATCGTTGAAAAACTACATCGAACTGCAACAATTCACGCACAGCGTAGAGATATCCTTCGAAGTAGATTGCGAAGAAAGCTTGCTCGACCATCCAGTGCCTCCTCTGTTGTTGCAGCCATTTGTAGAGAATGCCATACTGCACGGACTGGTAGCTCAAGGAGGAGGGAGCATTCACATCCGCGCTGTAATGCGCGATAAACTTGTAGAAGTTGTTGTAGAAGATGATGGGATTGGGCGAACGGCAAGTGCTGAAAAGCGACCTTTCTCACATAAATCGGCAGGGCTCGAAGTGACCCGGAGCAGACTTTCACTGCTGCACCATGAAGACGGTCCCGACAATTTTTTCACCGTTAGCGACGTTGAGCCGCATGGAACGAAGGTTACGATTTTGCTGCCCTATCAAGACGAATAATCGGTAAATTGAGCACAATGCTCGAATTGAAAACTTGGAGAAAAGCCTTGGTTTATCTTCGTGAAAATTATCAGCCATGAAAAAAGCAGTGATCATTGACGACGTCGAAAATGCACGCATAAGTTTGCGTAGCGATTTGGAAGACTATTGCGAGCAAATAGAAGTGATTGGCGAAGCTGATGGCGTGGTAAGCGGCGCGCGATTGTTGAAAGAGATGAAGCCAGACATCGTTTTTCTCGATATTCAGATGCGCGATGGCAGCGGTTTCGATTTATTGGAGATACTGCCGGAAATAGATTTTGCGCTGATCTTTACCACCAGCAGTGATGAGCATGCCATACAAGCCTTTCGTTTTTCAGCCATCGACTATTTGTTAAAGCCCATCGACCCTGAGCAGTTGATGGAGGCTGTTGGAAAAGCAGAAAAGATGCCCTCGAAGCGGTTGGAAGTGTTGCGCTCGAATTTGGGGGGCACACAACGACTAGCGCTCAATTCACAAGACAAAATACGCATCGTTGAGCTTGAAGAAGTGGTGCGATGCGAATCACATGGCTCGTATACCATGTTTTATACCCGCGATGGAGAATCGATACTTGTTACCAAAACACTGAAAGAATACGATCTTTTGCTGAGCGATTTGGGGTTTTTGCGTGTGCATCAATCGCATTTGGTGAACATGAAATACATAAAAGAGTTTAACAAATCCGATGGCGGACAAATCGTTTTAAAAGACCGTACCGACATTCCGGTATCGAGTCGGAAAAAAACCGTTGTGATGCGCGCACTGTCGCATTTTGCCTGACAATGATCAACAGCATCGCCATGAACCATTTGAATTTGTAACTTTGAGTGGAAATAACAGGCATGATACGAGTTCACAAGAATCCCAAGCGCCGCCAGAAGCGAAATCCAGAATGATTGCGGGTTTTTCCGCATATTTACTATTCACGGATTTTAATTCAATTTTAAATGCCTTTCTATCATAAACTGGGAGAAATCCCACATAAGCGACACACACAATTTCGCAAAGCAGACGGCGGGCTGTATCAAGAGCAGCTTTTCGGTACTGTTGGGTTTTCGGGAATGTCGTCGCTACTGTACCACAACCATCCACCTACCATGGTGAAAGAGGTTGTGAGCTCGGTTGATGTTTCGCCGAAAATTGCAGTCGACAAAAACATGAAGTCGCTCAGCTTGAACGGCTTTCAGATAAAACCAGAAGCAGATTTTCTAGCCAGTCGCAAAACAGTTTTGACCAACAGTGATTGCGACATCGTGCTGGCAGCGCCTACTGCATCGCTCACCGAGTATTTTTACAAAAATGCTGATTCAGATGAAGTGATCTTCATTCACCGCGGTGAAGGAGTGCTGCGGACCTTGCTGGGAAACATCCCTTTTGGATATGGTGATTACCTGGTGATTCCTCGAGGGATGATTTATCAGATTTCATTCAACTCGGCCGACAACCGATTGTTTATTGTAGAGTCGCGACAGCCGGTTTATACACCAAAACGTTACCGCAATTATTTCGGACAACTATTGGAGCACTCGCCATTTTGTGAGCGTGATATACGTCCGCCTAGCACCCTAGAAACCCACAACGAACTCGGAGATTTCATTGTGAAGGTTAAAAAGGAAAACACCTTGCACACCTATGTGTATGGTTCGCATCCGTTTGATGTTGTTGGCTGGGATGGTTACAACTTCCCATACGCCTTCTCGATTCACGATTTCGAGCCGATTACCGGACGTGTGCATCAGCCACCACCGGTGCATCAGACCTTTGAAACCGATGGCTTCGTGATTTGTAGTTTTTGTCCGAGACTGTACGACTACCACCCGCAATCGATTCCTGCGCCATACAACCACAGCAATATCGACAGCGATGAAGTGTTGTACTATGTTGATGGCGATTTCATGAGCAGGAACAACATCGAAAAAGGGATGATCACGCTGCACCCTGCGGGAATACCACACGGTCCGCACCCGGGAGCATACGAACGTAGCATTGGCAAGACTGAAACGTTGGAATTGGCCGTTATGGTCGATACCTTCCGTCCGCTGAAAGTTACCCAACAAGCTGTGGAAATCGAGAACGACGATTACTTTCGTTCATGGTTGTACGAATAAAAAATTGACATTATGATTACCGACAATACATCACTTCATTTAGAAAAAGTAGTTCCTGCGGCAGAAGACTTTCTGCCTCTTTTAGGGACCGATTACGTTGAGCTTTATGTGGGCAACGCGAAGCAAGCAGCTCACTATTATCAAACCGCTTGGGGCTTTCAACCCTTGGCTTACGCCGGATTGGAAACAGGCGTCCGCGACCGCGTGTCGTACGTGCTGGAGCAAGACAAAATCCGATTGATATTAACCAGTCCGCTTGATGCCGACGGACCAATCAACGCACACATCAACGCACACGGAGATGGCGTGAAAGTTATTGCCTTGTGGGTTGACGACGCCACCAAATCTTGGCAAGAAACCACCAAGCGCGGCGCAGAATCATACATGGAACCGCGCACTGAAGAAGACAAAGATGGCAAAGTGGTGTACAGCGGCATCCACACCTACGGTGAAACCGTGCACATTTTTGTGGAGCGCAAAGATTACAAAGGAACTTTTTTACCTGGATATCGCGCGTGGAACCCCGACTACAAGCCATCACCAACAGGATTGCGTTATGTTGACCACATGGTTGGAAACGTAGGTTGGAATGAGATGAACAAATGGTGTGAGTTTTATGCCAAGGTGATGGGCTTTGCACAACTGGTAAGCTTTGACGACAAAGACATCAGTACTGAGTACACCGCCCTCATGTCGAAAGTGATGAGCAACGGCAATGGCCGCATTAAGTTCCCGATCAACGAGCCAGCTGAAGGACGCAAAAAGTCTCAAATCGAAGAATATATTGATTTTTACAATGGCGCTGGTGTGCAGCACATGGCGCTGGCAACCGACAACATCATTGAAACTGTTACCGCTTTGAAGGAGCGCGGAGTAGAATTTTTATATGTCCCTGATACCTATTACGACACCGTTTTAGATCGTGTGGGTCAAATAGATGAAGACCTCGCCCCACTTAAAAAGCTCGGCATTTTGATCGACCGCGACGACGAAGGGTATTTGTTGCAGTTGTTTACCAAGCCAGTGCTCGACAGACCAACTATGTTTTTCGAAATCATTCAGCGCAAAGGCGCGAAATCGTTTGGGAAAGGAAATTTCCAGGCATTGTTTGAATCGATTGAACGCGAGCAAGAAGCACGCGGAACGTTGTAAATAAGATAGAATCATTGAAAAAGCGGACCTTTAATGTCCGCTTTTTTTATGCCATCACCTCAGAAGTAGATGCCATTCCTTTAGTTTTGTATCCATGACCATTCGCTTGCTGTTCATCATCACATTACTGCTTTTTGGCTGCACAGCATCCAATCCTGACACGGAAAACGAGGGTGTCAGTTCACCCGCCGACAGCACCCTTGTGCTTGGAGTCTCCCCCTTCGACAACTACCACGACGTGACCAAAAACAGCGCATTCAAAGAGTACAGAAACAGATGGGCTTTTCTTGAAAGTGAGCAATTGCTTGGGTATACTGCCAAATGTGAAGTGAAAGTCGTTTTAGACGATAGCATAGCAACGCACATCCATGCCGATGTATTTCCGGCATCTGCTAGCGAAACCGAGGCATTGTGGCAAAAAATCTTTGAGCATGTGAGTGCACAGTACGGACAGACCACTCACGACGATGGCTTTGCAGCATGGACCGATTTGCGACACGGAGATCGAAAATTCGAGATTCACCTCACCAACGACAGCCGAGAGGTTGGGAAGCCGTATATTGGACTTGTTTGCGATGAAAAATACTGAAAGCCTACTTTCCGTCCAAAACCTATCCGTCTCGTTTAAAACCGACGACGGGTGGAAGCAAGTCGTGCACGGCATCAGCTACGACGTGTATCGCGGTAAGACACTCGGCTTGGTAGGAGAAAGTGGGTCTGGAAAAACAGTTAGTTCATTGGTATGCATGGGCTTGTTGCCCGAAAAAACCGCTCGAGTAGATGGAGGAAGCATCGTTTACAAAGGACAATCACTACTCGAGAATCATTTTGAAGGGGCGCGCCAGCAGCGCGGATGTTCAATCGCCATGATCTTTCAAGAGCCCATGACCAGTTTGAACCCCTCCATGCGTTGTGGCGAACAAGTAGAAGAAGTGATAGCTGCTCACCTCAAGCTCACCAAACAAGAAGGCAAAAAACGTGTCGTTGACCTATTTAGAGAAGTGGAGCTTCCAGAGCCAGAGAGCATTGGGAAAAGGTATCCACATGAGCTTTCGGGCGGACAAAAACAACGCGTGATGATTGCTATCGCGCTGGCAGCCGATCCCGATCTAATCATTGCCGACGAGCCAACAACAGCGCTTGATGTAACTGTGCAAAGAGCTGTAATTGATCTCTTGCATCGGCTCAAAGAAAGCCGAGGACTCGGGTTGATATTTATTTCACACGACCTCGATGTTGTAGGCGCTGTTGCCGACGACATCGTTGTTTTGCAGCATGGGAACATCCGTGAAACAGGGCGAACCATCGATATTCTGACAAACCCACAAGATCCGTATACCATTAAGTTGCTTTCTTGCAAACCCCCTACTTCAGGAGATCGACGTCCACTTGCAGACCCAGAAAACACAAAACCCTATCAATTCAGCATCGGCACCTCCCCCATCCTTGCCGTGCGCAAGCTGAAAAAAACCTTTGTCACCAAAAAGAGTCT
>JANRAA010000205.1:4434-20721 GCA_030728235.1 Flavobacteriales bacterium | reverse complement strand
TCTCGTCAAATCGCAAAGGGAAAGGTTGAAATGCTCAACCGCCACGAGATGATGGATGTGGTGATTGTTGACGGAAAAGCCCGCGGTATCATCGCTCGCAACTTGATAACTGGAGAAATAGAACGCATCTCTGCACACGCCGTAGTGCTTGCTTCAGGAGGATATGGAAACGTATTTTTCCTTTCTACCAACGCCATGGGATCAAACGTGTCAGCAGCATGGAAAGCACACAAAAAAGGAGCTTTCTTCGCCAACCCTTGCTTCACGCAGATTCACCCAACCTGCATCCCCGTTTCTGGTGATTACCAATCGAAACTAACGCTGATGTCGGAGTCGCTTCGCAACGATGGCCGCATCTGGGTTCCGAGAAAACTTGAAGATGTTAAAGCCATCCGCGACGGCAGCAAGAAACCGGTTCAGATTCCAGAAGAAGATCGCGACTATTACTTGGAGCGTCGATACCCATCTTTTGGAAACCTGGTTCCTCGCGACGTAGCCTCTCGCGCAGCGAAAGAACGCTGCGATGAAGGGTACGGTGTAAACAAAACAGGTGAAGCTGTTTTCCTCGATTTCAGCAGCGCTATCATGCGTTACGGAAAAACAGAGGCGAAAATACGCGGCATCGAAAACCCTTCTAACGACCAAGTGAGAGCGCTTGGTGAAGAAGTGGTGGGCAACAAATACGGTAACCTCTTCCAAATGTATGAGAAGATTACCGACGACAACCCTTACAAAACGCCAATGAAGATCTATCCTGCGGTGCACTACACCATGGGTGGTATCTGGGTTGATTACAACCTGCAAACAACCGTTCCTGGTTTGTTTGCAACGGGTGAGGCGAACTTCTCCGACCACGGTGCCAACCGCCTTGGTGCGTCAGCGCTGATGCAGGGCTTGGCAGATGGATATTTTGTTTTGCCATACACCATCGGCGAATACCTTTCTCAAGATATCCGAACAGGTAAAATATCGACTGATTTGCCAGAGTTTGTGGCAGCTGAAAAAGCTGTTCGCGATCAACTGAGCAAGTTCATCAATAACAAGGGTACACAACCTGTAGATTTCTTCCACAAGAAGTTGGGCCGCATCATGTGGGACAATTGTGGAATGGCACGCAGTGCTGAAGGCTTAACGAAAGCCATCGCCGAAATTCAAGCGCTGAGAAAAGACTTCTTTGCAAATGTCCGCGTGTCTGGAAAACTCGATGAGCTCAACCCTGAACTAGAAAAAGCCGCGCGCGTTGCCGACTTTATCGACCTCGGTGAGCTGATGTGCAAAGATGCTTTGGAAAGAAATGAATCGTGTGGAGGTCACTTCCGCACCGAATATCAAACCGAAGAAGGTGAGGCCCTGCGCGACGATGTGAATTACGCATACGTAGCAGCTTGGGAATACACTGGGTCGCCAGCAGATGCAGTATTGCACAAAGAAGAACTCAAGTTCGAAGAAGTAGAATTGAAACAACGTAGCTACAAATAAGCTGCACAACACTGAAGTGGTATGAATCTTACTCTCAAAGTTTGGAGACAAAACGGTGCTAACGACAAGGGTCGATTGGAATCGTACCAAGTAAAAGATATCTCACCTGATATGTCATTTCTCGAAATGATGGACGTGTTGAACGACCAAATCATTGTTGAAGGAAAAGACCCGGTGGCTTTCGATCACGACTGCCGTGAAGGGATTTGTGGAAGTTGCAGCATGTTCATCAATGGCGAAGCGCACGGCCCCGGTCGCGGCATCACCACATGTCAGCTGCACATGCGCACGTTCAACGATGGCGATACCATCTACATCGAGCCTTGGCGCGCAGCAGCTTTTCCAGTTATCAAAGATTTGGTGACCGATCGCTCTGCCTTCGACCGCATCATTCAAGCTGGCGGTTATGTGTCGGTAAACACCTCTGGGAACACGCAAGATGCTAACTCATTGCCTATTCCGAAAGACGATGCAGACAAGGCTTTCGATGCTGCAACCTGCATTGGCTGCGGAGCATGCGTTGCTACGTGTAAAAACTCTTCGGCTATGCTCTTCGTTTCTGCCAAGGTGTCGCAATTGGCGCTCTTGCCACAGGGCGACCCAGAACGTGCTACCCGCGCGCTGCACATGGTTGAGCAAATGGACAAAGAAGGATTCGGTAACTGCACCAACACAGGCGCTTGTGAAGTTGAATGTCCAAAAGAAATCTCCCTCGAAAACATCGCACGCCTGAACCGCGAATACCTTCGCGCATCAGTCAATCCCGATAAATAATATCTCTTTTACGATACTGAAAAGGCGGTTCTTCTGAATCGCCTTTTTTATTTCTCTTTTTCTCGTGCCAGCGGCACGGATGTGAAAGCATCGCGGCTATTGATCTGAGTTTTGTTTGTATGCTGCCACAATCTTTGCTGGCGCCACCGTGCAAAATGCAGTTTCTACAGCATCTTTCAACACGTCATCATGCACTTTTTCGAGGTCAATAAGCGTCCACCCTTGCTTGCCCCATTTGTTCGGCACAGGATACACGATGCTTGCATCAAACGCCGAAAATGCCGACTGGTCAACCTCATTGAGCTTAACACACGCCAGGTTCGTAACCGGATTGTACGTTGCAAAAATCTTTTTCTTTACCCGATACGAGGTGTTCTCGAAATGAGGTACTTCGGTTGCTTCAGGCAACGAAAGACAGAGATTTCTGAGATATGTGATGGTTGCCACAGACACTGGTTTTTTCAAATGTATGCAATTCTTGTATCTGCTGTGTGCAGTTGGTTTGGATGTTCATTTTGTAACAAAAGTTCTATTGCAGGCGCATGGGTGGTTTCGGTTCTTTGCCGAAAACAAATCACATGCGAATTATTTTCACTTTGGGGGTGCTTTTAACGGCTTTAATGGGTTACGGACAAGCGACATGGCTGCAATTGGATTCTGTGCCAGCTGCAGGTAGATTTTGGGCTGCTGCCACGGGTAATTCAACACATGGTTTTGCGGGTTGTGGACGTTTGCAGTTTTCAGGACTCAACAACCAGGTGAGCGATATGTACCAGTACGAGGCTGCAACGGGGGTGTGGACACAGATTCCGAACTACCCAGGTGGAGTGCGAGAAGGCATCACGGCATTTACAATTGGAGAGCGCATTTTCTTTGCCTTTGGATCTCCGTTCATTCAATTCACAACATCTGTTTATGAGTATTTGCCTGAATTGGGCGAATGGGAGCAAAAACCAGATGTCCCAGGTATTGGTTTCGCCTTTTCGCATGGCTTCGTTATCGACGACACGTTTTACATCGGACCAGAAAACGGCACTAACAACGTCTATGCATTTAACGCTACAACTGAAACATGGGGTCAGGTTGCCCCTTTTCCTGGTGCCGACCGCAGAGCGCAATGCTCATTCTCAGCTAATGGCAAGGGATATCTCGGTATGGGCATGGGCGTTTTTGGTGGTGTCTTTGGTGATTGGTGGCAATACGATCCTGTAAGCGATGAATGGACAGAAATTGCGAGTATTTCTCCAAATGCAGATCAGGCAAGTGCAACAGCAGTAAGTGAAACAGGATTTGTGTACAACACCGGTGGTGGCACCTTCGGTGGAAAACAACTCTTTTCTTACAATGAATCAACCAATACGTGGATACCTGACGCGTTGCTTCCTGCAGATCGAATTGCCAATGCATCGGTTTTTACAATTGGTGAAAAAGGATACCTCGTATTCGGTGAACAAACCACAAGTGGTGGTAATTTCCCGTCAAACCAATTGTGGGAGTTTACACCAGGAACCGACTTTGTAAGCGAATCTATAAACGATCCTTTCGGCATCGATGTGCAACTGTTACCAAATGGAGAGGCACGTCTAACATCCAAAACGATGCTTTCAAATCCTGAAATCAGTGTCTACGCCCTGAATGGAACTTTGATATCCAATAAAAAGCTTGGATCGGGTTACCTGAATTGTACATTGGATGCTTTTCCTGCATCGGGCTTGTACCTCGTTGTTGTTCAAGATGGTTCTCGCGTGAGCACCCATCGGATAGTATCAACCAAGTAAACGACGTTTCGATTATTTGTCTAACGCCTCAAACAGTTGCTCAATTTCTACTGTTTCAGGCTCTGCTTCCATCCATGCTCTGCGCATTGAGGGGTCATCCATCCATCGGTAAAACCATGAGATGCCCCACTTTTTAAAATAGTTTGCCTGCTGCAAGTAGATGGGGTCTGTCAACGCATCGTCATAAGAGATGAATGCATACGACTCAGCTTTTAGTTTGTCTACCAACATCGGCATGTAGTCGCTGTTCAATCGGTTGTCGTGACACAGGTAAATGTGCTTCACAGGTCGCTGATATACCTGCTGCGATAGTGAGTCGTAGAAGTGAAAATATTGAAGGGTGATATCAACATACATACGGCCAATTTCAGCGGCCTTAATAGTGTCGTTGAATTGTAAATAATACTCGTACACAGCATTGAACATCCAATCTGAACTTTCGATGGTGAAGGGTGAAATGCGGTACCCCAAAGATGTGAGAACACTGTCGATTTGGACGTGTGCTAGTGAGTCGGCACCAAGGTCGTTGTAAGGAAAACGAAAATGGCGAAGCTCCTTTCCCAATGAATCAGCAATGGTATTCGATCGCTGTGCGCCTTGAATGATATCGAAGGTGAACGCATCCAGTCCAACTTCTGAATAGCGCGAATGGTTGCAGGTGTGGTTGCCAGCAGTTACGTGCTTGTGCGATATCCACTGGGTTAAAAGGGCTTGGTTATCGCAATCCGCTTCGTACTTCTTAAGCAATCCTTCGTTGATGAAAATCGCTACCGGAATGTGCAATGAATCCAGAACCGACAAAAGTTTTGAATGGCAGTTGTTTGCTGAGTAAATGCGGGTGTTTGGGACATCATCGATGGTAATGGAGACTGTTTTTTGTCCGTACCCGTTACCGCAACTGAAAACCAGCCCACACAAAATGAGAACATTTATGGAGATTGATTTTACCATTTGCTTTCAATCGCTGATGCGATATTTTCAAAGGTAGACATTCAAAAACGAAACAAAGGGCGAAAAAAAAGTCCCGCATGTGCGGGACTTTTTGAATGTCTTCAGGCGATGCATTATTCCACAACAACGCGTGAAATACCCATTGGGTTGTGTTGCATATCTTTCACTTCTAGAATATAGATTCCAGCATCCATTCCAGAAAGATCAAGCGTGCGGCTACCTGTAAAGGTCGCTACTTTTTGACCAGTGATGTTGAACACATCAACCATAGCGGCTGCTGCGACGCTCAAGGTCACCATTCCAGAAGTTGGGTTAGGATACACCTCGATAAAAGTGGTGGAAGCAGTTTCATTTACACCTACAACGGTTTCAAATAGCATGTTCACCATTTCACCAATGTTTGCACCGAGCACAGTGCCTTCGGTGTTCCCAATTGGAAAATGGATACCACCATAAAGTCTACTTATTGCTGTTTCTTCAGCGCATTCAACGAAGTTGTTAAAGAAACGAGGTCCGCCATACAATTCACCGTGCGTGCTATCTACAAACGCGTAGTTGTTGCCGTAAATGGCAGTCATAGCAGCGCCAAACGCACCCGATTGGGTTGAGTGTCCAGACGTGTATTCAGGAAACGGCGGAGTGGGCACCACGGTAGTCCAATCAGCATCAATGTAATCGTTGATGTAGTGAATCGGACGAAGGAGGTTGTACTCGTATTTGGTTTTCCAGCATGCTACAAAAGCATCAGAAACAGCCATTCCGAGACGAGCGTAAGCTTCTGCCGAGAAGGCAAGATCTTCATTTTCGTATCGCATGATGTTTCTCAGCATTGAGATGCTGTGTCCAGGAGGGGTTACTGTATTTCCACCATCAGCCCAGTATTCAGCAATGTTCAACTGCTCAGTAGTGAGGTTGTTTACAGCTTCATATACGGCAATGGCTTCGTTGTACAATTCGCTTCCTACCTGATCAGAAAAGGCAGGAGGTGCAGGTGAAATAATGCTTAAATCGACGAATTCAACCACGAAGCAACGCTTTTCACCCCAGTAAGGCTGCAAGGCCATTTGTCCAGCCAATGGTTCCCACAAGCCCGGACCTGTCGGAATAACATAGTCTGCCGGGAAGTTCGACAATTGACAATCTTGAGCACCATCGGCATTCGCATATGTCAAAATTGAATTCCCGATTTGTGTGCCAAATGTTGTAGACGCTGAAACGACCTCTGCGGGAGTGCCAGCTGAAAATTCAACGTTGTAGGCGTTGCGAATGTTGTTTAAATCGGTCAGGTGTTGGGTGCTCGCATTGTTGTACAAACCAACAAGCAGTGCGTGCATGGCGTTGTTTGTTACAATGCCCCAGTGGTAGTTCACACCAGCTGTTGGCAAAGGCAAGATATCAAGTTGAGGAACGATGCCCACCAAAGATGTCTTGTTCGACATTCCGTGAACAGTTGATTCATAGGCGCACAAGCCGCTATATCCCAATGCCCGACTGGTTACAGGAGGCGTGAAGCCCGGCGTAACAGGAATCATCTCCAGTTGTTTGCCGAAATAATCGTGCAGCATATCGCCGCTGTAGCTATCTGCCGATTGTCCATGCAGGCACGAAGCCACGGCGAACGCCATAATTGTTAAGTAAATAGATTTCATATGATTATCTCGTGTTGTTGAAGCCAAAGATACGTGGCGGGCTTCGGGAAGTTTCCCTTTTTAACAATTATCTACTGTGAGATAAGCTTTCTCATGTTGTTTTGATTCTCTCAACTCTATTATTCCTTATCTTTACTGTATGATTCGCTCCGTTGCCTATCTTATGATGTTGTGGTACACCGTTTTAGCTTCTGGCTTTACGGTGCATTTGCATTATTGCTGCGGCAAATTGGCGGAAATTGGTTTCAATGTGGTCAATCACAGTGGGTGCGAAGACGTTCATGATGATTGTTCTCACAACCACGCCGAAAACTCTTTCACACAAACGTGTTGCACCTTCAACGACTTTTACGTCGGCATTGAGGCAGATCACATTCCCGAGGTATTTGCATTTACATTTGTTAAACTAGAAACCCGTTTCGTTGCGCTTTTTAGCGAGAAGTCCATCGACGCCCCGACACAAAAGCCACAGGCAATTGTTTTCAATACGGGTCCACCAGACTACATCAAGTACAAACAGCTTATAACGTACGGATAACGTCCAACATCCGCGCCGCTGGCGCCGTTATGGAATTATTCACGATATACTGTTTTACAATGAAATCACTATTTTTTACTTTGGCCTTGCTAAGTGCAATGGTCTTGAATGCTCAAAAAGTTCAGACCGTATCTTTTTGGGTAGGCGGTGTTTGCGACATGTGCGAACAACGTATTGAAAATGCGCTTGATGTGAAAGGCGTAAAAGTTGCCGACTACAGTTTGGAGAACCACAAGGTTACCATCACATACAACACGAAAAAGCTGAATGAGGCAAAGTTGCACGAATTGATAAACAAGGTTGGGCACGACACCTCTGCTTCGAAAGCAACTGATGAGGCGTATGATAAGGTTCATGGTTGCTGCAAATACCGTGATCCGGAGGTTCAAAAGGCCCACCAGCACGGAGAAGGCGATCACCACGATCATGACGACGACGACCATGATGATCACTAAGCACCTCGCTGCCCTTTTACTCTGTTTGATTGCACTGGGTACTTATGGGCAAGTACCAAAGACGATTAAAGGCAGAGTGATGGGAAAGGATGATGCTTCAGGACAAATGTCGCCGCTGCCAGGGGTGAACATCTACTGGCTAGGGACACAAAATGGAGCGTCGACCGACTCGGATGGTAAGTTTAAACTATCAACCGAAGGAGCTACCGATACGCTGGTTTTCAGTTTTGTTGGATTTCAAACGGGGTATGTTGTCTTTAAAGGACAAACCTACCTTGAGGTGTCGTTGAAACAAGGAGAGGTGCTGGAAGGCGCTGAGATTGTTGAAACACGGAATTCTACGACGATGTCGATGTTGAACCCCCTGATCACCCAATCTCTCGACCGCAAAGAGCTCACCAAAGCTGCCTGTTGCAACCTTTCGGAAAGCTTTGAAACCAACGCTTCTGTTGATGCCGCCTATACGGATGCAGTGACAGGAACCCGACAGATCAGAATGCTCGGACTTGATGGAAAGTATGTGCAGATCACCAAAGATAACATCCCCGCGGTTCGCGGACTATCGACCGTACTTGGACTGTATTACGTACCTGGTCCATGGGTCGACCAAATCGTAATCTCCAAAGGTGTTGGATCGGTGACTTCGGGTTATGAAAGCGTTACAGGACAAATCAACGTAGCGATTAAAGACCCCGTGAATGCTGAGAAATTTCACCTCAACGCATATGGAAACCAAGGTGGTAGAGGCGAGTTGAACATACACACCCGACAGAATGTCGGACGTCAATGGGCAACCACCATCATGGCACATACAGAGTACAATGCCCTGGAGACCGACCACAACAACGACGGTTTTATGGACAACCCGCTGAAGAAAGATGTCATACTTCGCAACGCATGGAAATACTTCGGCGACCGTGGTATGGAAGGAGAGTATCAGGTGACGGCGTTGGCGACTGCGTCGGAATCTGGGCAAACAACCTTTGGTAACGACAATGCTGCTTTGTGGACATCGACATCCGATTCAAAACACATTGAAGCCAGTGCGAAAACGGGCTATGTTTTTCCATTTAAAACATGGAAGAGCATTGGCACACAGTTTTCGGGAGAGTACCACGAGCAACAATCTACTTTCGGAGATCGCTTTTACAGCGGTATTCAGCGAAATTTAAGGGTGAATTTGCTGTATGCATCGATCATTGGGAACACCAACCACAAATTCACAACCGGTGTTAGCTATGTGCACGACGGGTACGACGAACGCCTCGATTCTATGAACTTCGCGCGAGTAGAGCAGGTGCCAGGTGCTTATTTTGAGTACACGTGGAACAATGTTGAGCGGTTTACGCTGGTAGCAGGTATGCGTGTTGACGATAACAACCTTTACGGATTGTTTTGGACGCCGCGATTGCACTTCAGGTACAGTTTCACCGAGAATACATCACTGAAATTTGCTGCCGGAAGGGCTTATCGCACGGCGAATATCATCGCTGAAAACATGGGGCAGATGGCCAGTAGCCGACAATGGGTGATTTTCAGCAACCCTGCTGTTGCGGGGTTTGGTTTGAATCCTGAAGTGGCATGGAATGGAGGTGTGAACCTCTTGCACCGCTTCAAGTTGAATTACCGAGAAGCCACCATTTCTGTCGATTTTTACTCAACGCGGTTTGAAAATCAAGTCATCACTGACTTAGAAGATGCGCGTCAAGTGAGGTTTTACAACCTGTCGGGTACGAGCATCTCCAACAGTGCACAAGCAGAATTTTCTTGGTCGCCTATTCGGCGGATGGATGTTCGTTTGGCGTATCGTTATTTGGATGTTCAGGCTGATTTCATGAATGAAAGAGTTACCTTGCCCCTGATATCGAAACACAGGGCATTTGTGAATGTGGCGTATGAGACCAAGCCAAATGAGAAGAAAGCCCAATGGAAATTTGATGGTACTTTGAATTGGATTGGAGAATCTCGCTTACCTTCAACATCTGCGAATCCTGAGGAGCTGCAATTGAACGATCGTTCAGATGCGTACTTCTTGGTCAACGCCCAAATAACGCGCGTTTTTTCTGATAAATTTGAGATCTACCTCGGTGGAGAAAATATTACAAACTTTCGCCAGCCTCGGGCGATTGTAGATCCCGGAAATCCTTTCGGGAACTATTTTGATGCTTCCCTCGTGTGGGGGCCAGTTTTCGGTGCCATGGCATACACTGGTCTGCGATGGAGCTTCTAAAGGGGCGTGTAGGACAAAGAGGAAGGGGCAAATTGCCCCTTCTTTTTGTCAATTTTTTAGCACGCGGTGGACATAAAGCGATCCGTCAGGAGCGGTTAAGTAGACGAAGTAAACTCCGCGGTCGAGATGCGCTACACTGATAAGTGATACATTGTTCGATTGCAATACCATCTTTCCCAAAGCATCATAAACCATAATCTGAGAAGCAATCGCCCCTTCAGACAATCGGATGTTTATGAAATCTGTGAAAGGGTTCGGGTAAACACTGCTTTCACCGCTAAGCTCTGAAACACTCGATTCTTGATCAAAGGCCATGGCATCAACGCTTATCCATGTAAGCGGACTGCCAGAAAGAAACAATTCACCATATCCAGCAACAACATGCACTTCGTATCGATCGAGAGCCACAGCCGGTGGACTAAGCGTCATGGTCACCTCTTGCCAGTTTTCAATGGTGGTGTTTGATGACCATTCATCGGTGTCAACCACAGGTCCATCGGTCCCGAAATACACCACACGAACGTACACACTATCCAATCCATCGATGTTGCATTTTACGGCAAAACCTAAGGTCTCAGGCACAGGTTGATCGTAAATTTGGCAAAAAGCAAGGCCAGGAATCGGTTCGAAAAACAAGAACGGGGTTACCTGCATAGCCAATTCTCCAGCATAGGCTGAACTGTCAGGGAAAACATTCGTGGCCACCTGAAAATTCCCAGTATACCAATCCTGAGGATCCAATGTCCATGTGTTGTACAAACCCCAAGTCTCAAAAGATGCGTTGGGTATCGTTTGTCCAAAAACAGCTGTCGTTAGCAACAAGAGTAAACCGGTGAGTAATTTCATGAAGTTAAGTTACTATAAAAAGTACAGTAAATAAACAAGGCCCTTGCGGGCCCTGTCTACTCTACTCAGTTGAACTAGCGGGAAAATCAAACCCGCTTTGAACGTTTTATATAGCTAATTTTAGTTTTTTACGGACAAAAAGAACCGAAGCCAGAAAGGAAGATTAGCAAGTCAGAAGAAGCAACAGCACCATCACCATCCAAATCTGCAATGCACAACGAAGTGCAACCGAACTGACCCAAGAACGTCAATAGGTCGGATGCGTCGACTTGACCGTTGTTATCAAAATCACCCGGACATGGAGCCGTAGGATCTTCAGTTACTCTTATTTGGAACCCGAGTGATGTGCCTACTCCTGATTCAATTCGCACACGGTATGTTTGACCTTGCATTAAACCAGTGACTTGCATATTTACACCGGTATTGTCGACATTAAAGCAGTTGAGAGAGGTAAGGCTGTTGCAAGCACCTTCATATATTTCAGCGCGAATATCGGCAGCAGAGTCAAATATTATGAACGGAATTGCCTCAAAGGTAACGGCACCTGAATTGGGCGCAACAAACGAATACCACACGTTTTCACCCGTAATTACGTCGCATGACATTGGCGGGTAGCCATCAATACCTGCGCAACGGTTGTTGCCATACAGCCAATTTGCATCCACCGTCAGTGGCAATGGGTTCGAGCACAAGCTGTTCTCTTTGTTACATGTCTGACGCTCCACTGCTCCCACGTCTACTAGTCCATTCGCTACACGCGGATTCCCAAGCAAATCCAAAGTACCAACAAAGGCTACATCTACGCCGCTGTCATAGCATATACTGTTGGTGCTATATCCATAATTGTCTGCAGTAGGATTATTAAAAAGTGGATCGATGGCGATGGCGTTCACGGCCACACCACCAAATGCACCAAAGCTATCGGCGCCGCCCTCTACAATGTTGTTAAACAACTGCAAACCACCAAGGAAACTGTTGTTCTGAATGCCCGGGTTGTTGCCCCAGAAAATGTTGTTGTAGACATATAGAAGTGAACCAGTTGACCCATTGAAAGCAAGCAAAGAACCGTTATTATTTTCTACAACAGTATTGTTGACCATGAAACAAGAATTTCCACTAATGTGGCTGTTCATTCCAACAATCCCACCCGGACAGGTATTGTCTTTAAAGAAGTTGTTGCTGATGTCGGAATCCCCGCTGAAACCAGCAATTACCGATGAGTACACCTGGTTCGTTTTTACGATGTTTCTGCGAAAAGCGTGATGTCCGGAGCCAGTTTCAGACATGTTGATTACAATACCAGTAGGACAATCATTGCCTTCAAAAGTGCAATCTTCAATGTTTGCATCGAAAGGCGATATGATTGAGATCACTCCAGACGCCTCGTTTAAGTTGTAGTTGAACAAGCATTTCGAAACGAGTATTGAAGCGGTGGCATTGATGAAGTCGACCACAGCTCCTGAACTTGCAGCGTTTCCAATGAATTTGCAATTGGTAACCGTTCCAGCGTTGCTTAGGCCCGACAACGCCGCTCCTTGCGTGTTCCCCGCGCCAGAAGCATTCGCTTCGCGGAAGATGAATCTTTCTAAATCAAAGTTGCCAAATACCCGCATGATGTGGTAGGTATTATCTGAGTCAAGGCTCAAGTCGCCGATGTTACCGCTTAGGGTCGTAAAGGCGTTTGATGCACGTTGAGCCGGGTCAGACTCTGTTCCTTCAAACCCGCCGATCAAAATTACATCAGACGGCACGTTGAAGCTCACATCTCTATCCGTGCCGTGCGCACGATAAGTATGGTCAGAAACCCAAACCTGGTCGCCAGGCTGAGCAATCGCTAGCGCGTCTTGCAAATCAGTGAATGCATTGTCCCATGATGAGCCGTTGTTCAATCCATTCGCGTTTAGCTTCACGTAGATAACCCCTGGAACTGCGTTCAAGCTTTCATAAGCACCGGCGTCAATGACTCCGAAAAGTATCCGCTCATTGCCTGCAAGGTCGGTGTTCAGCGATGAGAAAGCATTGTTACCAAGATCTATCGCCAATGAACCGCCTACCAACTGGAAATTCGCTGATGCGATGTCGTAAAACTGTGCTGGAGCGTCTACACAATCTGTAAAAGTAAAGTCTGGATCGGCTATCTGATTTTGAATCAAAGAGTTAGAAGCAGATACAGTCATGCTTGTGCTCAACGGTGGCGTCGAGCCATTGTCGGATACAACGCAGTTCTGAAGTACAAGATTTGCAGCCCCAAAACTGTAGAAAACAGCGCCAGTTCCTAAAACGTTATTGTTAGCAACGGTGCAGTTTATGTATGTGTTTGAGCCGAAAATGCCCGACATGATGATTCCAATATTACCCGTGTTGTTGTGCATCAAGCAACCTTCAACAACCAATTCGGTTTGAGAAGCTTGAAAGATGGTAGGAGCGCGAAAAGCGGTATTGTTTCTAAAAATACACCTCCGAATGGTAATGCTTCCCGAAGTTGTGTGGGCATATAAGGCACCGCCTGTAGCAGCAGAAATAGCAGGGTCATTGTACGCGCCATCAAAGGTTAACCCTGAAACTACCAATTGCGAACCTTGAATGTCTAAAATGATTTTCGAGTTATCAGTTTCCAGCGCAAGGTCTCCTATGTTTCCTGATAGTATTACCTCGTGTTCAACTGGATTTCGCTCCGAGCGCATTGTTTCTGTCCCATTAAATCCACCGTAAATCGACGCATTGGCGGCAAGGGTGAAAGCAATTGTAGCGTCAGCACTTGCGGTTGGGTAATATGTTCCTTCCGCTATCCAGATTTCGTCGCCATCAGCGGCAATGGCTAAAGCCGATGTCAATGTAGTAAATGCGTTGGCCCAGTTCAAACCGTTGTTGCTACCCGTAGCGTCTTTGTCGACATAAATTACACCACCGCTTTGGTAGATTTGGTTGGATTCAAAACAGCCAGCATCGATGGTAGTAAATTGAATGCGCGGCTGATAATCGAGGTCGTAATTGGATTCATTCAACACGTTGTTTCCCCAATCGATACCAGACGAGAAAGGTAGCAAGTTGAAATTACCGTTGGCAGCATCCACAAAAGAAGGGGGTGTTTCATCGATGTTCAACATGATTCCCGGCTGTCCGGCAACATCTGAATCGGTGATAACACAGTTTTCGGCATTTTCTTGAGTGAAAGCGGTAAATAACGGAGCACCGCCATTGTTAGCAATAATTGAATTGTAGAAGTTGCAAAAGCCATTGGAGGTAGAGGTGCTGTAGATTAAGCTTTCTCCCGGTTCAACTGTGTTTTCTGCAATAGTGCAATTTAAAAATGTAATACTACCCCCTATTGAAGCTCGCATTATCCCTCCAATACCAATGTTGTTGTGAATTAGGCAGTTCGTGAAAGAAACGTTACCCAATGATGCATACGTAACGCCGTTGTTGTGTGAGTTACAATTTGTAATCTCACAGTTTGCCACAGATAAAAAAGCATTGCCTGTTGCATAGAATACAGTGCCTACTTGTATTGCAGAATCAGGGTAACCAAATGCACGAGTCATGATAAAGCCATCCATGTAAACGGTTGCACCATCAATCTGCATTATAATATCAGCATTGTCGCTGTTATCTCCTGGATCACCAAACTCTCCGCTGATGGTCGTTGGGTGTTCAGCCCAATTTCTCTCCACCAGATCGTATTCAGTCCCTTCAAATCCACCAAAAATAATTAGGTCTTTGTCGATGTAGTATCTTTCGAAGTTGATATTATCAGGTGAGTTTACGAAGTATGTCCCCTCCGCAACCCATATCTGCTCGCCGGGTAGTGCCGCATCAATTGCGTCATAGAGCGAAGTAAATGCATCGTTCCAGCTAGTGCCGACGTTTGCACCTGTGGCATCGATATCAACAAAGTGAACGCCTGGAATTACTGAAATATCGGTTTCTTCATAACACCCAATGTCTATTAATCCAAATGAAACACGGGGGTTGTGATCGAGGTCGTAAACAATAGTGCCTGATATTTCGGCACCGTTACCGGTATTAATGCCGGGAGAGAGGGGTTGTAAGTGGAAGTTGTTCGCTGCGGCATTTACGAATTTCGGGTTCGATGAAATGAGGTTGCTGTATGCTGGTAGTCCGCAATCTTCGCAGACATCTTCGCTTATGGTATGGGTGACGATTTCATTGTCGTTGGGCGCAGCCGAGGCACCCCACGCAGGAGTGAAAGAGTTGGCCCATACTATGCTGTTGTGTATTTCTATGGTATTACTTGCACCTGATAAAGAGTAGAAGCCATCGCCATAATTTTGTGTACACTGTGCAATTGTGCAATTAACCAATCTGTTGGTCGATTCGGTGCCTCTAAATTCGAATAATACCCCATCATTGTCGTGATCACGAATGAGTGTGTTTTCGAACGTCATGGTCGTTTCAGAACCCGAAGGGGCATAGTAAATTTGCCCATATCCATTGCGAATAATCGTGTTTCTAAGTATTAATTCTGATGGATTCTGATTTTGGAAACTGGAGCCGTTTGATTGGAAGTAGATACCTGGATTATCGTCGTTGCCTATCTGCTCCAATATGCATCCGTTGATTTTAAGGGAGGCTTGGTCAGATAAGTTTTGCAACCTGAAAAAGTATCGTTGGTTGTCATACTGACTTGTTGTTAATCCACGTTCGCCTGTTATGATCGTAACATTCTCATCCCAGTTGCGTGCCGTAGAGTTTGACTCTGTGCCATTGAAACCGCCCAAGATGGTGAGCTCATCATTGATCTCATGTGGTGTTTCTTTGGAGAGGTTCGTGATGACATAGGTGCCCTCTGCAACCCATATCACGTCTCCATCATTATGGTTGAAGATGGCGTCATAAATCTCGTTGTAAGCGTTTGCCCACGATGTTCCATTGTTTGCGCCTGTGGCGTCTTGATCCACATAGATAATCGCGGCCTGAAGTGAGCCGATGACGATCGTGAAGATTGCGGTAAGTAGTAGTTTGGTTTTCATAGCAGCCTTTTTTGGTTAGAAAGGGTTTTTAAGCACAGCTTCCGTCCGATTTCTGACGCCTAGTTTGCGGTAAATGCTCTTCAGGTGCGTTTTTACTGTGTTTTGACTTATCTCTAGTTGGGTGCCAATTTCGATATAGGTCTTTCCCATGCGCAACAGAATGAGCACTTCGTTTTCACGGGTGGTCAAGTCAGCCATCTTTTGGTTTTAAGCAAAGTTGCTGCTATTGAAAAAGGGGGGTGTCACCCAAAAGGGTGATTTTGCAATTCGACGTTCTGTTTCTATGCCTTTAACAGAACTTTTTCAAATGCCTTGGTCTCTGCATAGCGTGGATCTTCTATGGTGGCGCACTTTTCCATACGCGAGACTTCAATGGTGATGCAGCCAAATTCTTCTACTACTTTACCTGTGATGGCGTACACGCCGCGACCTCTGAAGGGGTATTTTGCAGCAATGTCTGGAAAATGAACGGTGTCTATCCACTGTCCGTCGCGATCGGTAAATGTCCCAAAATACATGCGCTCGCCTTTGATGGTCCGCGTGGGCTTAGCCGTTACCACATACCCATATATCCGAACTTCTTGGCCAATCATGTG